>CAZUQY010000132.1:0-8257 GCA_964622935.1 uncultured Bacteroidales bacterium
TAGCCACCAAAATGTTTACTCCTTGCAGTCCTATCATTTGAGGATTGATGGATACGCCTCCAAATACGGCTTGAGCTTTTATAGGCTCCGAAAATCCCTGATTAAAAAGTTTAAAAACATCTAAAATCTGTGTCGCTAGTTCACGAGTAGGAACTAATATCAATACATTAATATGGCGGTTTTTTGTGTCCTTCGCTCCTTGCTGATTCATTAAAATAGGCAATACATAACTGAATGTCTTCCCCGAACCGGTTTTAGCAATTCCTAGGATGTCCTTTTTTTGAATTATGGCAGGTATAGCCTGCTTCTGTATTGGATAAGCTTCAGTATAATTATGATCATTAAGGGTTTTTAATAAATTTTCGGATAAGCCCAAAGAATAAAACGACATAAGCAAGAGTTTTTTTAATAATTCTCAAATGTACGGGAATTATAGATTTTATTTGTGTTAATTCAAAGAATTTTATTTACTATTCCTCTGAGTGATATTATATTGGCTGTTAGCTGACCCGAAGAATAAAAAATCTGTGATTTTTGTAATTCTTCGAGGATCCTCGAGAAAATATGAAATTGTTGAGCAGCATATTATTCACAAGGATTAGAAAAAGAAAACAAATTATAAAGTAGATATGTAGATTGCAATTTCTGTCCAGAAACAAGGATACTCGGATCTCTGATTCGGTATTTTCTCGGGATTGGCTATTGACTGCTGATAATATCTAAATTTACTTGACCTATTTATTTCAAGCTCTAATTTAATTTACAAAGCACAAAAAAGCCCGATTTATATCGGGCTTCATACTATGTTATATTTTTAATTATCCTGAGATAAATCTTTTTGCAGCGAGATACTCTTGAGGACATATAAAAAACTTGGTATCTGGCATAATTGTATATCCTCTGCCATCTGGATTGTATTTTTCAAAGAGATTAACTATTTTTTCTGCATAGTCAGTGATATTCATATCTTCCAACATGTTTAGTTCACGAACATTAATCAAATCAGTATCTTTAAAATTACAAGCATCAGTGCTTTGCTGTGTATTTAGAGTAACTTGCCCCCAATCGTCAAAAAATCTACTAGTATTTTTCAACATAAGTTTAAAATGAGTACTATGGTTAAGATTTAGATAGTGAGAATTTACATATCCAATATTTTCCTTTCTACAAAGCTTCTCAAATTTCTGTATCCAATACCAATATCTAGGGTTATCTTGATGAATAAAAGGAAACAAATTACAGCTTAAATTGTAATCGCAATGACCAAAAGCAACATTTTTAAACTTTGGGTGTTTAAATTTCATGATTTCCTCAATATTTGAGAAAGCCTCATTACTCTCAATAATTGGAATTACTTCTTCAAAATTCAAATCTTCATTTTCCTCAAGAAACTTTTGTAAAATATCAGATGCATGAACATTTGCTAGAAAAAGAACTTTAAACTTCATTCCGTTGAGTTGCTGCAAAGCAGTAATATCATCATGATATCTATTTAAACCATATTCATTTATTCTAAACCCTAGCCACGATTTCAATATACTTGACTTATTATTATTGAGAAGATTAACTGCTTTAGTTCTGTAATCGGTTTTATACCTATTTGTATCATTACTTTTAAAGTCAATAATACTATCTTCAAAATCAAAACAAGATATAGCATTATGATCTTTTAGTTGTTTATGAAAATCAACAAAAGTTTCCTCTTTGAACCTTACAAACTGGTATGAAGTAATCATTGAATTTAATTTTAAATTATCTAAAAAATTTACTTTGTTCTCTCAATGCTCTTATCAAAGTATTTTAATGCCAGTAAAGATAGTCTATAAGATACATAAATCAAAATTGGCCAACCAATTAAATGTAATATTTCAGGTAAATATGTCATAAGTTTATGTTTTTAGTATGTGATTTCATTGCTATCATTCATTTCCTCTTCCGTAATTTTCTTTTTATTTATTGATCTCCATGCTACAATTATGTATGCAAGAACAAAAGGAATCATAATCGATACTATCGACATAGTTTTAAGAGTAAAGAGACTTGAGCTAGCCGTTTCAATTGTTAAAGAGCTTTGTAAGTCAACGGTTGACGGATAAAATGCTGTATTATTATATCCTGCAATTAAAAGAATTGACAACACTGTTAATACGGTACCAACAGAAACTACCCAAAAGCCTTTATCACAAACTTTCTTTGAGAAAACGGTTTTTCCGACTCCAAAAAGCACAGCAACGACACCTAATAAGAACATTACAAGAACTACAGGCATTTGCAAGAAATTATACAAGTATTTATTCTTTTCCATAAATACAACACCATCTGCATCTACAGCAAAACCTTCTTTCATTAATAACCATATTACAAATGCAAGGAAGAAAACTAAAAATGGGACTGTATTAATTACAAGATGTTTCTTAATTCGCTTGTACATATCTGCATTATCTATACTGTTAGCAAAATACAATAATCCAAGTATTCTGGATAAAAAGAATACAGCTAATCCAAGAGATACATTATGCCAATTTAAAACAGCTTCAAGTCCACGAGCCGAATTATGCCAAGTCACATTATTTAAAATATTTAGTGAAAATTCTGAACCGTTAAAGAATGTTCCAACAACAATGCCAATCAAGACTGTCCCTACCAATCCATTTAGAAACAACAATGTTTCATAGAATCGTTTACCAAAAACATTTCCTGGTTTTGACCTAAATTCGTAAGAAACTGCTTGCAAAGTAAAGACTAGTAGCAAAACTGTCCAAGCCCAATATGCTCCGCCGAAACTACTTGAATAGAACAAAGGAAATGAAGCAAAAAATGCACCTCCAAAAGTAACTAAAGTAGTAAATGTAAACTCCCATTTCCGTCCAAGTGTGTTCACTATCATTTTACGCTCAGTCTCAGTTTTACCAATAGTGTAAATTAGAGTCTGACCACCTTGAACAAATAGTAGAAATACTAGTAAAGCTCCTAATAATGAAACTATGAACCACCAATATTGCTGAAAAAATAAATATGAAATATCTGCTGCTATCATTATTTGTTTCCTCCTTCTTCTTCTGGTTTGCTAGGACCTGTTTTAATATATTTTATCATTATACTTAACTCTGCAATCAACAATCCTGTGAAAATAAATGCAAATATCCAAAATGTCAATTGAACTGCGCCAGTACTTATGTTTGTTACACCTGCTGATGTTGTCATTAAATCTTGAATTACCCATGGTTGACGACCAACTTCTGCAACCACCCAACCTGCTTCAGTAGCGATAAATGCCATAGGAATTCCTAAAATTCCTAAAATGTAAAGTAGTTTAGAAAATTTAAATTTCTCTATTTTATTTTTCATTGTCAACCACCCAAAGATCATAAACATCAGAACAAATAGAGACCCTAAGATAACCATGATATGGAAACTATAGAACACTATTGGGACGTTAGGAACGACATCACTAGGTTTCTCAATATAAGAATATCCAAAATGGTCAAAATTATCCATCAATATTGTTAATTGCTTATCTGCCTCGACAGTATTTTCATCTTTTTTAAACTTTTTATAGGCAATTAAAGCATCCATTGCAATATCACCTTTTTCCATTCTTTCTTGAGTTGAAAGAATATCTCGCTCAGGATTTCCATTAACAATATCATTTATTCCAGGCACATAGAATTGTGTATCGAAATCGATTAAGAAACTAAGAGCACCTGGCATTCCAATCTTAAAGAGAAATGGATCTTCGTTGTTATCGACTGTTTTCTTTGGGTTAAGAATACCAAACCCAATCAGTTCAATTCCTTCACCACCATCGTATAAACCTTCCATGGCTGCAAGCTTCATTGGTTGATGCCTAGCAACCTGCACCGCTGAACCGTGACCAGTATATATCAAAGCAAATACTGATATTAAACCAAAAACTGAGGATATTATAATACTTCGTTTAGCAAGTAATGATTCTCTTTTTCTTAGCAAATAGTAGCAACTTACACCAATAACAAATAAAGAAGCAAGTACATATCCGTTTGTAATAGTATGAATAAACTTATTAATTGCCACAGGAGAGAGGAACACATCCCAGAAGTCTACCATTTCGTTTCTTGCAGTATCAGGATTAAATTTCATACCAACTGGATGTTGCATCCATGCGTTTGCAACTAAAATCCAAAGTGCTGATAGATTTGCTCCAAGAGCTGTTAACCATGTTGAAATTAAGTGAAACTTCTTACTAACCTTATTCCAGCCAAAGAACATAACAGCAATAAATGTGCTTTCCATAAAGAAAGCCATAATACCTTCTATTGCTAGTGGAGCGCCAAATATATCTCCCACAAACCAAGAGTAGTTTGACCAGTTTGTTCCAAATTCAAATTCCAAAATTAGGCCTGTAGCAACCCCAATTGCAAAATTAATCCCAAATAATTTCATCCAGAATTTGGTAATTCTTTTCCACTCCTTATCTCCAGTCTTAACATAAATAGATTCCATTATTGCGATAATAAACAGAATCCCCAATGTAATTGGAACAAATAGCCAATGAAACATTGCAGTTAAGGCAAACTGAGCCCTAGACCAATCAACAAGTGAGAGGTCAACGTTCAATAATAGTTGTGTCATTCTTAGATGATTTAATTAGTTCGTTAATAACATGCTCACTTCTTTGCTCATCAGTTTCAAAATTCTTTTTAAGATGATTTGGAAAGAAAATAAATTTAATAAGTATAAAAATCAAGAATCCTTTTAAAAGGATAATTATCCACATTTGTCTACCCCACTTTGGCATAGTCCTAAACCCCTCGTAATAAAATCTGAAAACCTTGCGTAACATTTTCATGTATAATCTTATTTCTTTCTGTTTTTAAAATGGATCGGATCTCCTAATTCTCCATATCCGACTTTATCTCCAGACTCATTAATTTGCTTTTCAAGCTGTGAAATGTATTTGTCTGTTTCTGGAACTATCTCAGGTTTACCTTTATAAAGGTTATATGATTCATGATATTTTACTGGAGTAATATTTGGCATAATTACATTTGCCCCATATCTAATCCCTTCTTCTCTACCATCAGGATTTACTGCTTGCAATGCTGTTACAGAAGCAATATTAACATCTTTCATTAAGATTCTTAATAATGCAATCATCTTTAATGTTAATTTATACCTTTCTTCAAGAGGTAACAATTGATCTTTATACTGATAAAGTGGAGTATCTTCATGCTCAATGTATGGTCCCATACCGCACATGTCGATATCATACTCTTGCATAAACAACAAATCGTCAGCAAGATCCTCCATAGTCTGAAAAGGCAATCCTATCATAACTCCTGTACCTGTCATATAACCCGCTTTCCGCAAATCGCGTAATGCCTGAATTCGTTTCTCAAAATTATGAAGCTCATCTCTTGGATGAATTTTATAAAAAAGATCTTCATTAGAGGTTTCTATTCTGATAAGATACCTTGTTGCTCCAGCATTTAACCAACGAGTATACACTTCTAGATTTTGTTCTCCTAAAGATAGAGTGACACCAGTTTTTTCAGGAGAAATGGAGCTTATTTGTTTAAGAAGATTTTCTAACCGATCTATAAACTTGGGATCTTGGCGTTCACCAGCCTGAATCACAACAGAGCCCCAGTTTCTATCAAGTGCATATTTTACAGCCTTAAGAGCTTCTTCATCAGTAGCACTATATCTTTGAACATTTTTGTTACCACTTCGAATACCGCAATACAAACAATTTTTAGAGCAAATGTTTGAAAGTTCAATCAGTCCTCGGAAATAAGTATAATTCCCTACATACTGTGTTTTAACCTCCGCAGCTTTATCAAATATCAATTGAACTGCCTTATCATCAGCTGACAATAAAAACATAAGATCATCTTTTGTAAGATTTTCCTTTTTAAGAATTTTTGATATTTCTTCGTACATTTTATTTCTGTATTATAACAATACCAAAATTAAACAATTATTATTAGAAAATGTTTTTATAAATATATGTTTTTTTTATCCCCTAAACAAACATCAAATCAAGCCAATTGCAATTGCCGGATTTACAACAGAATAAGACCAAATCTAAAATGGAATTTATGAAATTTAAAGGTCTATATCAAAAAAACTAAAATGGACACTGCCATATTTTTTCAACTTATAGAAATGTGGAAATTGTGAGAAATCATTCTGTGATGAGTGCTCAATAACAAATATTGAGGTTTCAGATAAAAGATTGTTTCTAAAAACAGAATAATATATTTCTTCAATATTTTCATGCGAATATGGAGGATCAGCAAAAACTACGTCAAATTTCAATTTGCAAGTGTTTAGATATCTAAAAACATCTGATTTGATAATTGTTGCTTGATCAAAACCTAAGGCTTTAAATTGTTTGTCAATAAATAAGGAATTTTGAAAATTGCTTTCAACAGCTACTAATGATTTAACATTACGGCTGCAGAACTCATATGAAATACTGCCAGTGCCACTAAACAAATCAAGAACATCTAGATTCTCGATATTAAAAGTATTATGTAATACTGAAAATAGAGCTTCTTTTGCAAAATCAGTTGTAGGACGTGCTTTAAAATTTGCTGGAGGATTTATCCTTCTGCCTCTATATTTTCCACCAATAATACGCATTAGCAGATATTTAAAAAATTATAAAAATAATGTGGTGCTATTTCCTGAAACTTATAATAATATTTATAGTCTATATTTTGAGATTCGAAATAAACTATAGATATAAATTTTCTAAGATTAAGAATTACCAAACTATCTGTCTCAATAAATCCCGAGAAACCAATACTTGTTTCAGTTTGTGACAATTTCAAGTTCTCGAACACATTAATTATATAGTAAAGAATATCATTATTTGTTTTATAATTAAATGTATTGTAAAACCTTACTAGTCCATTATCAAAAACTACTAATTCAATAAAATTTTCAAATACCTGTACAAATATTTTAGACTGTGTAGCATTTTCACTCAGTTTATTTGTGGTATAATGATTTTCTAAGAAAGAATATGTTTGAGGATAAAGATTATAATTTGCAAATTTATTATTTAGCAAATCCAACAAATCTTTTTTTACAGCAAACAATATTACATTGCCTGATTTTGGCAATATTCGATATTTTACAGTGCCATTATCATCCAGCTCAAAATTTAGACTGAAGATTTCATTAATTTTGTCTACTTCAAAAAGAGCCTCAGGGATAATTGTAGATTTCCGGCACGAATAAACTACATTTATTCCATCATTTTGATTGGTAAAAACATCCTCAGTATCTAAAATATCTGAAACAGACTTACAAAAATCTTCTTTTTCGTCAAATGCTTTTGAGATTAAAGAATAATATCTTTTGGTTTCAACATGAAATACAGAATAAGAAAATCCATTCTGTGTTAATAGAATGGATACCTTAAAATCTGTAGAATTTATATTTTCTGTATCTTTATCTCTAATACAAATTTCTTTCATCTATGTTTTTACTCCCAGTTTCCGGCATTATTAGTTGCCTCAGTAAGATTCCCTACACGCAAACAAGTATCATTCTTCATAGCATTGTAGTTGATAATCAATTGTTTGTCTAAACCATCGAGAATCTCTTTATTTAATGAATAGCATTGAAACACTTTTACTTCTACACCGGAGCCAGTCATAACAGCCGCTGTATCCATAATAAATTTTGTTCTTGTTCCCGTAGGAATATACGCCATTGAATCAATAGGATATTTAATATGCCTAAAAAGTGAATCCATAATTGGCACATAGAATGTATCACGAGAAATAATACCTAATTTCAATGCTTTTGCTTCCGTTAGTGTATCAGGGACAAAACCAATAGCTCTAACTACTCTAATATTTTCTCTTTTAATAAAATCAATTAAAGTATCAAAATCAGGAGTGTAATAACCTGTAACTTCTTTATAAGAGACCTGTGCAGTTCTAATGTCTTTCAACTTGTCAATAGTTTGATTAAAACGCTCAACTCTTTGGTCTTCGAAATTAATTGGTTTATTTATTCCAATAATGATAAAATATGCTAATGCTAAGATTGCAACTAGCAATACAACTTTTACAATAATCCCAACTGTTTTATTCATCTTGATATCAAAATTTTAGTTTCGCAACAAAAATAATTTATTTTTTTTAAACTTTTATTAAAATTCGACTTAATTATTAAATAAATTATAAAAGTTTCTCAACAATCATTTAAAAATATCTTCAAATTTAAGATTGTTGATATTAAAACGTATTTTAAATAA
>CAZUQY010000133.1:0-8256 GCA_964622935.1 uncultured Bacteroidales bacterium
AAACAATTATGAGGCATTATGTTTATCAAATAGACAGCCTTGATCAGATGAACAAACAGCTCATTGCTGAAAATATTCAGATTAGAGATGACCATAATAGGATAAAATCAGAAATGGATGATGTTGTTGAGATTAATGGTGAATTAGAAACAACAATTGAGACAGCTAGCGTAATAAAGACATCTAATATTCAAATTAAATTTCTGAACAAAAGGGGAAAGGATACAGAAAAGTCTAACAGAATTGAAAAGGTTCAGGTTTCATTTAATTTGGTTGCTAATGATTTAGCAGAAAGCGGGCCACGAAGGGTGTATCTGAGAATTGTGCGACCTGATGGATTTGCAATGACTCAAGGAGCAACATTTGAATATCGAGAAAAGCAAATCTCATGTTCTGCTTATCGTGACATTATCTATAATAATAAAGACTTGCCTGTTGTAATTTTTTATGATGTTGACCAAAGTGTTACATTAGGGAAATATACCGTAGATCTTTATATGGACGGTGAAAAAATCGGGCAGAGTTTTTTTACAATTGAAAAGTAAAGAAACTTATGGTGAGCAATCTTATATTAAATTTAGCTCAAATCAATCCAATTCTCAGACAGCCTGATTTTAGGATGTTGGTAATTGTGATATCTGCTTTCTTGATATTTCTATTGCTGACTATTGTTAAAATATTTTATTCTGGGTATTATAATAGGCTGTTTTATATTTTGTTTCGACAAGATTATTTGGGAGCTTCTTTTGTGGAAAGTAATGCATCATTTAATAATGCCGGGATATTTGTATTAATTGCGTCTCTATTAAGTGTATCTGCTTCATTTTTTACAATTGTTGTTTATACGAGTAAATTGCAGCTTTTTGCAGACGAAAAAGAATTGTCGTTTGCACTTTTTGGGTTTTTAGGTGTATCTGTACTGTTTCTTTTAAAATGGATGGTATATTCGTTTTGGGGATGGTTAGTCCATGCTTCAGAACACACAAAAAATTATCTGAGTCTATTTTTTCAGAATATCAGAGCATTTGGCATATTAATTTTTCCAATTTTTATTTTAGTCCCTTTTGTCGGTGAAAATATTCGTAATGTGTTGATATACATTATCTTAATAAGTGCGATTGCTGTTCTTCTTTACAATTATTATGCATTTTGGAGATATTCAGTGAAAATAAAATTTTTTAATCATTATGCTATTTTGTACTTTTGCACTTTTGAAATTCTACCCATTTTAGTTCTTTGGAAATTATTCGGGTAATTTTTAGATGCAGTTTGTTAATAATAAAAAAAACTTTTAAGAATGAAAATTAAAAGTATACTAGTTTCACAACCAAAACCCGCTACGGAAAAATCGCCTTATTTCGACCTAGCTAAGAAATTTAATCTTAAAATTGATTTTCGCCCATTTGTTCAGGTGGAAGGAATTATAGTTAAAGAATTTAGAAAATCTAGAGTTGATATCTGTGCACATTCGGCTGTAATCTTTAACAGCAGAACTGCTGTCGACCATTTTTTTAGGGTATGTGAAGAGCTTAAGGTTACAATCAAAGATACTTGGAAATATTTTTGTATTTCTGAATCTATAGCGTTTTATTTACAGAAATATGTCGTTTATCGCAAAAGAAAAATCTTTTTTGGAAACGGTACATTTGACGATTTAATGGAAATTATTAGAAAATATTCTGATGAAAAGTTCATTGTTCCTTTGAGTGATATTCACAAACAGGAAATTCCAAGTAAGTTGTCAAATGCTAACATTGATTTCACTAAAGCTATACTATATAGGACTGTAAGTTCCGATTTATCTGATCTGAACAGTATAAATTATGATATTCTTGTGTTTTATAGTCCTGCAGGGGTAGCATCCTTACTTCAGAATTTCCCTGACTTTAATCAGAATGGCACACAAATAGCAACCTTTGGGCCAGCTACTGCAAAAGCTGTTGAAACACACAGTTTGAGATTAGATATTACAGCTCCTGTTCAAAATGCTATGTCTATGACTGCTGCTTTAGAGCAATTTATCAAAGCACAGAAATAAGAATTGTGCCTGATGGCTGCAAAAAACAACAATAAATTAGGACGTAGTTACTTTATTAAACGTAAAACTGAAATAAGTAGACTTTTTGAAACAGGGCGACGCGTTAATTCCGATTTTATAAAGACTATATGGACATGTGAGGATCTTGCATTAAAGTCCGAAGTAAAAATCTTCATTTCTGTACCGAAGCGATTAATTAACGATGCAAATCAGAGGAATCTGTTAAAGCGTAGGATTCGCGAAGCTCTTCGGATAAATTTGGGAGAAATAAAAACATATGTAGCTTTAAATTCATGTAGCATCAAGATTGGAGTTGTGTATTCGTCAGCGGAAAGCAAAGGCTACAATTCGATTGAAAACAAAATAATTTTATCTTTACAGAATATTTATTCAAATATTAGAGTAAAATGAAAAAACTTAAAAAAATATTAAATATACCTGCTCATCACACAGCTACAATTTTGGCTTTAGTGATGTTTGTTTTGATGTCTTTCACCGTTTCGAGAGATACAAAAATTACAGATAATAATTTTGAGACAGTAAAGAACTTAGATATTTTTTACACTTTATACAAGGAAGTGAATTTGTATTATGTTGACCCAATTATTCCGGGAGAGATTATTAAGACAGGAATAGATGCTATGCTTAAGAGCTTGGATCCATACACTGTATATATTCCCGAATCAAAAATCGAAGACATTAGGTTTATGACTACAGGTCAGTATGGTGGTATAGGTGCAGTGATAAGAAAAAGAGGAGACTTTACAGTAATTTATCAGCCATATGAAGATTCTCCTGCTGCTGAAGCAGGTCTTTGTGCAGGAGACATTATTCTTGAAGTAGATGGCAAATCAATAGAAAAGATGCCATCCGATCAGGTTTCGGAGTTACTCAGAGGAGAACCAAATACTGATTTGATTGTTAAAATAGAGAGAATCGGAGTAAGCGATCCAGTCGAGGTTAAAATTACTCGAAAAGAAATTAAAAGAAACTCTGTGCCTTATTACGGTTTACTAGAAGATAAAATCGGTTATATTGCTTTGAGTAGTTTTACTAATTCTGCAGGGACTGAAGTTAAAGATGCATTACTTGAGTTGAAATCTGAGCATCAGATAGAATCTTTAGTTCTTGATCTTAGAGGTAATCCTGGAGGATTGCTGATAGAGGCTGTTAAAATTTGTAATTTATTTGTTGATAAAGGAGAGCTTATTGTTAGTACAAAAGGTAAGGTGGCTCAATGGGATAAGGAATATAAAGCTTTTACTGAACCGGTCGACAGTAAAATAAAAATTGTGGTTATTGTAAATAGATCGTCGGCATCAGCATCAGAAATTGTTGCAGGATGTATTCAAGACTTAGATAGAGGTGTTATTGTTGGGCAAAGAACCTTTGGCAAAGGATTGGTTCAGACAACACGGGATTTGAGTTATAATGGGATGTTAAAAGTTACTACAGCTAAATACTATATTCCTAGTGGAAGATGTATTCAGGCACTTGATTATTCACATCGTAATGACGATGGTAGTGTTGGGCATATTCCAGATTCTTTGATTACAGAGTTTCAAACTAAAAATGGCAGGAAAGTTTTTGATGGAGGAGGAGTAAGTCCAGATCTTAAAATTGATATCGAAAGACTTAGTATGATTACATCAAGCCTTATTATTAAGGATTTTATTTTTGATTATGCGAATTATTTTAAATACAACAATTCTGAAATTGCTCTCGCTGATAAGTTCATTTTTTCGGATTCCGATTTTGAGAATTTTATCAAATTTATTGCAGACAAGGATTTTGATTATAAAACTAAAACCGAACAAAACTTAGAGGATCTGATTGCAGCATCAAAAGATGAAAAATACTATGAGGATGCTAAAAATGAACTCGACATTTTAGCTGAAAAGTTCGCTCACGATAAAATTAAAGACTTAAGATTATTTAAGGATGAAATCAAAGAGCAAATCACTCAGGAAATAGTGATTAAATATTATTTTGAAAAAGGTGCTATGCTTTATGGATTAAAAACCGATAAAGAAGTTCTGAAAGCAGTAGAGTTATTAAAAAACGAGCAGGAATATAATAGTATTCTTCAATCAAAAAATTAAATGAATTAAGATGAGTGAAATTGTTTTAAGTGGAATAAGGTCAACGGGGAATTTGCATTTAGGAAATTATCTTGGAGCAGTGAAGAATTTTGTAAAGATGCAACATACAAGTGATTGTTTTTTCTTTATTGCAGATTATCATTCTTTAACAACACATCCAACTCCTGGAGATTTACATAAGAGTGTAAGGCAGGTTTTGGTTGAATATCTTGCTGCAGGACTTGATCCGGATTTATCAACATTGTACGTTCAAAGTGATGTTCCTGAAATTACAGAGCTATATTTACTTTTAAATATGAATTCATATCTTGGTGAACTTGAACGCACTACTTCGTTTAAGGACAAAGTAAGGACGCAACCTGAAAATGTCAATGCTGGATTGTTAACATATCCTGTTTTGATGGCTGCCGATATTGTTATTCATCATGCCGATAAAGTTCCAGTTGGGAAAGATCAGGAGCAGAATCTTGAAATGGCAAGAAAATTTGCTAGAAGATTCAATAATATGTATAAAGTAGATTATTTTAAAGAACCAGTTGCTTATAATTTTGGAAAGGAATTGATAAAAATTCCCGGATTAGATGGTAGTGGTAAAATGGGTAAATCCGAAGGTAATGGTATTTTTCTGGCAGACGATGAAAAGACAATCCGCAAAAAAATAATGAGAGCTGTAACGGATAGTGGTCCAGCAGATTCGAATTCAGAAATGTCAGAGGCAGTAAAAAATCTATTTACTATTATGAATATTGTTTCGACTCCGGATACAATAGAACACTTTAAAAACCTTTATAATAATTGCGAAATTCGATATGGAGATCTAAAAAAACAACTTGCTGAAGATGTGATTAAACTTATCGCTCCTATTAATGAAAGAATTAAGGAAATTGATTCAGATGATGAGTTTTTAGGAAGAGTTGCTAAACAGGGCGCCGAGAAAGCTCGCGAAAGTGCTTCTAAAACAATTAAAGAAGTAAAAGAAATTATCGGAATCAGAAAGTTTTATTAAGGTATAGCACTAGTATATAAAAGAAAAAGCCGCTCAATTGAGCGGCTTTTTTGTTGTTGACTCGCAAGGATTCGAACCAGGATCTTAAGACTCAGAGCCTTCTGTGCTGCCTTTGCACCACAAGTCAATATTAAAAGTATGTTATCCGACAAAGAAAATTTTAACTTAAATCAAAAAACATTCTTTTTTTAATTCCATGACAAAATTACAAAATAGAGTAAACAAATGCAAACAAATTTCAACTTTTTTAAAATTTATTTTTACACGTGCAAGAATCTCTTTTATTGATATTGTAATTTTTTGTAAAAGCATTATTCCCCTTCGAGTCGACTACTATAGCTTCAAGTTTCGACGTCTTGTGTCTGCACAAAGCTAATTGCATGCATAATGTGGGTTAGTAAAAAGGCAATTTTTATGTAAACAAAAAGTGTTTTGCAAAAAAGAATTTCCAATCTTCATTTTCACTTCATGTTTGCACAGTATATTTGTATTAAGAAATAAACAAAATGTTTTAATTTATTATTAACTAACAAGGAGGATATAATTATGAAAATGCTATTCACATTAATTGCAATATTGTCAATTACATTTGCAGGATTTGCACAAGAAATTAAAAAAGTTCAACAAAAAGAACAAACCAAAACTCAGGTTAGAACCCAAGCACAAGATCATGAAGGAACACAATCGGGAGATCAGATTAAAGAACAAACCCGAACCCATGCACAAACTGGTGAACATTTTCAAGCTGGAGAAAAGAAGCAAATTAGAAAAGCTGATCAGGTAAAACAAGTACCAGCTCAAAAGCAAAAGCAAAACAAAAAACAAATCAAAAAAGTACAAAAAAAACAAGTGCAAATGCAGAAACAAAACTCAAAACAGTTGATGAAAAAGAACAAAGGCGCTGTTAATAATCATCATGGTGGTGGTGGTGGTGGTTTTTAAGAAGAGTTTCTAAGGTATAAAATTACATAAGTATATTTGGCAAAAGATTTCTTAAATGTAGAAGTCTTTTGCCAGATTTTGTTTTAATTAATATTACATTTACAGATAACTAATAAGATGATGATAAATGCGAATGTGAAGAACCTGATACTCAATCTTTGGTTTGCGTTATCTTTTATATTTTTGCCAGTTTTTTTAAAGTGTCAGGATACGGTAAGTTTTCAAAACATTGAAGACACCACACTACACAGTTATATTATGCTTAACACCAGTTTTACAAATAACAACATAGATTATCGCTTAGGTGTTTCGGAAAAGATGCCCTCTCTTTTTAATAATATCAACTATTTTCACAAATCTGGACTATATACCGGAGTTTCCCTTTCAAACTATTTTCACGATTCTTTACAGTCAGCCGATTATGATATCGTGCTTGGTTATCAAAAGTATTTTGACAATGGGTTTGATTTTGACATTAATTATACATGGCACAACTTTTCGGGAAGCAGTATAATGCAAGTGATTGACTATAATCATGCATTTGATTTAATGACTAGTTATGAGATTCGAAACAACTATTTTACGACAGATTTTAGCATGTTGGCTGGTCAACAAGGCATCAATTACTTCCTGGATTTTGATATTATTCATTTTATTACGTTCTATAAAGTACTAAATGAAAATGATGTTTTAATGATAAATCCTTCAATTTCATTATCTTTTGGTACCGATAACTGGGTTTATTCTGATTTGTCATCAGACGAACAAACGAATGTGTTTAAAAGTCTTGAATCGATGGGTTATTCTTATCAAAATTTCTCATACCAATCTATTAATATATTTGTGCCTGTGAGTTATGGCATCGGTAATTTTTACCTTTCATTGTCGGGACTATACCGTTTTATGGGAGGGAAATTTAAAACACTTGGTATGGCATCAGGATTTGGGATGATGGCTTCAGTTACTTATTTTATCAATTTTAAATAAGCAAAAATGAGAATACTGATAGTTGAAGATGAAAAAAACTTAGCAACGGAAATCCGTGATTTCTTAGTAAGAGAACAATTCAATTGTGATTTAGCTTTTACTGGGACTAAGGCTTCTGAGATGATTGCCATAAATCCATACGATTTGATTCTTCTTGATATTGGACTACCGGATTATAATGGTCTAGATCTTATATCTGAAGCCAAAGAAATCAATTCCGACTCATATTTTATAATTATAACCGCTCGCAGCGAACTAAAAGATAAGATTAAAGGATTTGAGCTGGGGGCAGATGATTATCTTGCAAAACCTTTCGCACTTCTTGAGCTTTTATCTAGGATACATGCCATTATCAGACGTAAATTCGGACATAAGTCGTCAACTATTAACTTTGGCAACTTTAAACTTGATACATTAAAAAAAACTTTGCAATACGATAATCAATTTGTGGATCTAACCATGAAAGAATATAAACTACTATCATATCTGATACACAATAAAAACCGCATCCTAGACCGTATGCAACTTACAGAACATGTGTGGGGCGATTTTTTTGAAGATGATTATGATTCAAATTATATTGATGTGCACATTAAAAATATTAGAAAAAAAATAATTAAATACGACGATAAACAGTGGATTAAAACAATTCGTGGCATAGGATATAAATTTGAAATTTATGATTAAAATAAAACTCCTTGAATTAAAACTTAAAAGCAAACTGGCGTTTTTTAATGTCATATCAAAAGCACTTATTGTTACTCTTTTATTGATAACCGTTCCGTGGTTAGTGAGAGAAATAACCCGACAAAACACAGATAAAGACCTGTTGCAAAAGCTTGATATTGTTATGGCGATGATAGATAGTGTTGGAATTGATAATTTTATTGATCAGGATACTGAATTCAAGTCTTTTGGAAGTTATGATATTTTAAAAGAAGAATTTATTTCAATAGAACATATAGAAACAGACACACTTATTGACGTCATAGAATACTCACAAAGAAATATTGACGAACAAATTATTGATTACAGAGTGTTAAGCTACAGTGTTAAATATGGAGAACAAACATATTTAATTGAAATAGGAAAGAGCATGGATGACATCTATCGTTTCGAGCAAAATTTGAGGGAGTGTAATCTGAACTCTGTCCTATTATTTAGTTTTACATTTTCAAAAA
>CAZUQY010000134.1:0-7873 GCA_964622935.1 uncultured Bacteroidales bacterium
AGCTGTTGTTCTAGCAGTTCATAACTCACTTGTTACTTATGGAATAGAAAAGTATGGAAACGAAGAGCAAAAGCAAAAATTCTTGCCAGAACTTGCTAGTGGCCAAAAAATAGGAGCATTTTTACTTTCAGAACCAGAAGCTGGTTCAGATGCTACATCACAAAAAACTACTGCAGAAGATAAAGGTGATTATTATTTAATTAATGGTACAAAAAACTGGATTACAAGTGCCGATAATGCTGGTACTTATTTAGTAATTGCCCAAACTTATCCTGATAAAATGCACAAAGGGATAAATGCATTTATAGTAGATCGTCATAGCGAAGGCATTTCTTTAGGCCCACACGAAGATAAAATGGGAATGCGTAGTTCTGATACTCACTCTGTTATGTTTACTGATGTTAAAGTTCCAAAGGAAAATAGAATAGGAGAGGATGGATTTGGATTTAAGTTCGCAATGAAATTATTGGATGGTGGACGTATTGGCATTGCAGCACAGGCTATCGGAATTGCTGGTGGAGCTTTTGACCTCTCAGTTAAATACTCAAAAGAACGAAAAACTTTTGGTACAGAAATTTGCAACCATCAGGCAATTGCATTTAAACTTGCAGATATGGCTGTAAAATTAGAAAATGGTAGAAATCTAATTCTCAAATGTGCTTGGTTAAAAGATCAGCATAAATCATACAGTTTAGAAAGTGCAATGGCAAAACAATATTGTGCCGATTCTGCAATGGAAATTACCACTGAAGCTGTTCAGATTCATGGTGGTTATGGTTATGTAAAAGAGTATCATGTTGAGAGACTAATGAGAGAAGCAAAGGTTACTCAGATATATGAGGGTACCTCTGAAATTCAAAAAATTGTTATTTCAAGAACGATTTTAAAAGATTAAAACTATATTTGTGACTTGAATTTGAAATAATATTGTTAAATAATAATCAGAATTATGAAAGTACTAGTTTGTATTGGAAACGTTCCGGATACAACCACAAAAGTGCGATTTGATGCTGAGATGAAAAGTCTCGACACAAATGGTGTACAGTGGGTTATTAATCCTTGGGACGAATTAGCCTTGACAAGAGCACTTGAGATTAAAGAACAATCAGGTGGTAAAATTGAAAAAGTATCTGTTATTAACGTTGGTAAGATTGACTCTGAACCAACAATAAGAAAAGCATTAGCTATTGGAGCAGATGATGCATATAGAGTAGATGCTGATCCTTCAGATGCATATTATATTGCTGCTCAGATTGCTGAAGTTGCAAAACAAGAAAGTTTTGATATAGTATTAGCAGGTAAAGAATCAAGTGATTTTAACGGTGCTGTTGTAGGAAGTATGCTCGCAGAATTCTTAGAATTCCCTTCTGTTTCTGCTGTAACAGCTTTCGACTTTGCTGATGGCGTTATTAGCCTGAAGAGAGAAATTGATGGTGGTAAAGAATTATTATCTGTAGAAGCACCGTTCGTTGCTGTTGTTCAGAAAGGTATTTGTATCAATCCACGTATCCCTGCGATGAGAGGAATTATGATGGCTCGTTCAAAGCCAATTAAAGTTTCAGCTCCTATCGATGTGGATACAATGATTGAATATCAAACATTTGATCTTCCTCAATCAAAAGCTGCATGTAAAATGATAGACCCAGAAGACACAGACACACTTGTTGATCTTTTACACGGTGAAGCTAAAGTAATTTAGCAAGTGATTTAATTAATTGTAAAACTTAAAAAAAAATATTATGTCAATAATAGTTTTTGCAGAAAATAGAACCGGAAAGCTTAAGAAAACTAGTTTTGAGGCTGTATCATATGCGGTTAACATCGCTAAAAATACATCAAAATCAGTTGTCGCGGTTTCGGTTGGAAATGTAACTGATGAAGAACTTTCTCTATTAGCAAAATACGGCGCAAATAAAATTGTTTCTGTTGTTGATCCTAAATGGGAAAATCACGAGAGCCAGGCATATACAAAACTACTTAGCGAAATTGCAGAAAAGGAAAGTGCTGATGTAGTTGTTTTTAGCCATTCAAATCTAGGTAAAGCTTTAGCTCCACGCTTGTCAGTTAGAATGAAGGCTGGTTTAATATCTGGAGTTATTGCTCTTCCAACAGAATATTTACCTATTGCCGTTAAAAGAAAAACATATAATGGTGGTGCATTTCAGTTGATGAAAGTTAAATCATCCAAAGCAATATTAACAATTAATCCAAATTCTTGTGAAATAGCAGAAAATCCGGTTGATGTAAATATTGAAAATTATACTCCTGCAGTTTCTGCAGAGGGTGGAACAAAAGTAGAAAGTGTTGACCTCATTACTGGTAAGGTATTATTAACAGAAGCTGCAATTGTTATTTCAGGTGGTCGTGGTCTTAAATCTGGCGATAACTGGGGCCCAATCGAAGAGCTTGCTGATATACTTGGTGCTGGCATAGCTTGTTCGCGTCCTGTTTCTGACGAAGGTTGGAGATCACATGACGAGCATGTTGGACAGACTGGTAAAATTATTGCTCCAGATTTGTATCTCGCTGTTGGTATTTCTGGAGCTATCCAACATATTGGAGGTGTTTCGGGAACGAAAGTACTAGTTGCCATCGATAAAGATAAAGATGCTCCGATATTCAAATATGCTGATTACGGAATAAATGGCGATGCTTTTGAAGTATTACCTAGACTTATCGAATCATTTAAGAAATTTAAAGCATCTTAAACATACAAAGTATTTAATAATATTAAACATCCGTTCTATCTTTGGGCGGATGCTTTTTTGTTAGAGAGTCTATCTTGTTTGCAATACTAAGTACATGACAAAAATGTATAATTAAGTTTAGGAATTATACATTTTTATTATAAAGCCCTGAAAGGGCTTTATGTCCGTAACCTCGGACAAGAATTTATTCGTAGTCCGGGGTTTGAGGATATTATAGTTTTGCTTTTGGCGTGAGTCTTTGCTGGTGAGTCATTAATAGTTGTGACGGCAGAAGCGATGCAAAGACCATGACAAAAGATATTATGAAAACTATAAACTATAAATATATGCCATGAGCTAAGTTGCAAACGATAAAAAACACCTAATAATTTAATCAATTTTATCTATATTTTGACTAGGTTTAAAATAAATGAGATAAATGTTGCTTTGTGTGATGTAAAAACTTACATTTGATAGATGAATAAGAAGTATGACAAAATATATAAGGCGTGGTTTTCGGACTTACATATATTGTATTTTCATATATATTACTAGATATAGATAAACATTTAAAAATAAATAATGGCGAAATCGCAACAAACATTTAACAAGGCTGAAAGAGAAAAGAAGCGTTTAAAGAAACGAAAAGAGAAAAAACAAAAGCAGGAAGAGCGTAAAGCGTCAAGTGTTTCTGGATTTGAAGACATGATTGCATATGTTGATGAATACGGTAATATTACAGATACTCCACCAGATCCAACAAAGAAAACCAAAGTAGATGCTGAAAGCATCCAAATTTCTGTTCCTAAAAGAGGAAAAGAAGAAGTTGAAATAGTTCATAGTGGAAAAGTTGAATTTTACAACGATTCTAAAGGCTTTGGTTTTATAAAAGATCTTAACTCTCAGGAAAAATTCTTCTTCCACATTAACGGAGTAATTGACGAAGTTGTTGAAAACGATAAAGTGAGCTTTGAACTTGAACAAGGAATGAAAGGTATTAACGCCGTTCGCGTGAAGAAAATATAAGATTTTCACAAGCATACTAAAACAAAGATTTATGATTTAAGCTTATGATACATAGGCTTAAATTTTTGTTTTTACTACTTATTAATATAAATTTCTTCATTTCTTTTTTTTATATAAACCTAAATTGTATTTTTGTGCTGGTTATTCAAAGTAGAAATTAATATTTTTGTAATGTCACAAATTGTTTTTATTGCTCTTTTGGTTATTACTATTGGCACTTTTGCATATTCTGCCTTCAGGATTTATAAGTTCTTCAAATTAACAAAACCTGCATATCCGGTAAAGGATTTTGGTAAGCGTATTAAACGAACCATTGTAAACGCATTTTTTCAGGAGCGCATCTTTCGTAATCCAATAGCAGGTTTTATGCATGCTATGGTTTTTTGGGGTTTTATGGCAATCATTTTTGGTAGTATCGAAATGGTTATCGATGGTGTCGCAGGAACAGAAAGATTATTATCTGTTGGCGGTATTGTTTATGATTTTGTTATGGCTGCGGGTGATATTGCTGCATATATTATTGCACTTTTTATTGTAATATTTATTGTCCGCCGAACATTATTGGATATTAAGCGATTACACGGTAAAGAACTTACTAAGAGAAATCATGCAGATGCTCTTTTGGCTTTGGCTTTTATTTTCATTCTCATGGTAACTCTAGCTGGAATGAACATTTTTTATATTGTTGGGCATTCAAACTACGAAGGCATTTATCCTATCAGTGCATTAATAGCTCCTGCTTTTAGTTCAATGTCGGCAGATACTATTGAATTATTTCACAATATAAATTGGTGGGGACACATTGTGTTGATTTTCCTCTTTGCAAACATCCTACCTTACTCAAAGCACTTTCATATTTTTATGTCTATTCCTAATGTTTTTTTTAGCAGATTAACTCCGCTAGGGAAAATGACTAATATGGATAACGTAACAAAAGAGGTGAAGTTGATGATGGATCCTGAAACTGCATTTGCTGCTGCACCAGAAGGTGAGGCTGTGCCTGCTCGTTTTGGAATTTTGGATATCGAAGATGTAAGTTGGAAAAACTATATCGACTCCTTAGCTTGTACACAATGTGGTAGATGTACATCTGTGTGTCCTGCAAATATTACCGGAAAAGAACTTTCTCCTCGAAAAATGATTATTGATATTCGTCGTAGAATGAAAGAAAAAGGGCCACATCTTGTTAAAGAAGGTAAGGATTATACTGATAATATTACTCTTATTCGTGGATTGATATCAGAAGAAGAAATATGGGCATGTACAACATGTAACGCTTGTGCTCAAGAATGTCCTTTAAATATTGATCATCCTACATTTATTCTAGATATGAGAAGATATCTGGTTATGGAAGAATCTGCTGCTCCAGCTCAATTAAATGCAATTTTTGCAAATATCGAGAATAATGGTGCTCCTTGGCAGTATTCTAATCAGGATAGATTGAAGTGGACAGAATAAGTGTCTAAAGTGAGCTAAAGTGCCTAGAGTATATAGAGCGATAAGAGGTTTAAGTTAAGCCAACAGTTAACAGCCAAAAATCGACAGCTAACTTTAACTCAAAAAGAATTGAAATTTGAAAATTGTAATTTAACATAATTATGAGTGAAGCATTAATAACAAAAATTGAAGTTCCAGTAATGGCTGATTTATTTGCCAAAGGAGAAAAACCAGAATATCTTTTTTGGGTAGGCTGTGCAGGTGCATTTGACAACAGATATATGAAAGTTGCAAAAGCTTTTGCTACAATTCTTAATCATTTAGGCACTAGCTATGCCGTTCTTGGAACTGAGGAATCCTGTACTGGTGATCCTGCTCGCAGAGCAGGGAACGAAATGCTTTTTCAAATGCAAGCAATGACAAATATTGAATTGTTTAAAATGTATGAAGTCAAAAAAATAATCACTATTTGTCCTCATTGCTTTAATATACTTAAGAACGAATACCCTGATCTTGGTGGTGAGTTTGAGGTGGTGAATTATCTCGAATTTCTTGAGAATATGATAAAGAATGGTAGTCTTAAATTAGCTGAGTCAAAATTAAAAGGACAAAAAGTAACATATCACGATCCATGTTATCTTGGTAGAGCTAACGATATTTACGAAGCTCCACGCTATATAATCAAATCGCTTGGATTAGAATTAGTCGAAATGCCACGAAATAAAAGTTATGCATTATGTTGCGGTGCTGGTGGCGCTCAAATGTTTAAAGATGCCGAAAAAGGTGACAAAGAAATATTTATTGAAAGAACTGAAGAAGCTCTTGGTACAAATCCAGAAGTAATTGCTACTGCTTGCCCATTTTGTATGACAATGATGACAGACGGTCTTAAATACAAAAACAAAGAAGAAGAAATACAAAATCTTGATATAGCAGAAATGCTTGCAATAGCATTGATATAATTCAAAATACAAATAACAAAAAAGACTGATAATAATTATTGTCAGTCTTTTTTTTGTAACTGCATTATAATCCTTTAGCAACTAATGAAAAATTGAAATGAATTTTTCAAATTACAATTGTTTTAAAAATATTTCATTATTTTTGTTTTGAACTAACAAACTGGTAACATGAAAAAAGATATAAACGATTGCACATCTGAAGAAAAAGCTGCATTGATTCTGGATTTGTTTCACCGTACAACTATGCACAATGCTTTTTGGCTTGCCGAAGCAATACATCAGTATGGAAGAGAAAAGGCTTACGAAATTATGAAGATAGCCTATAAACGAAGTTATGGAATTCAGTTGAAGCGACTTACAATCTTTTTCGGAGGAGAAGTTAATGATGAAAAACTCCCATTGAGTTTAGTGAATATGACTGATGATAAAAAAGCAGGACTTATGGAAGCATTGTCAATAAACTGGTTGGCAAATGATGGAGTTTGGTTTCAAGCCATAGAAAAAAACAGAGGAATGAGCGAAGCAAAGCGTTGCAATGATTCTTCCTGGGCGAATTTTTCTCCTTTCGAAGCAATTTCAATTAAGCATTTTCTTAATCTACCTGATCAGCCAGGTCTCGAAGGTCTTAAAACCGCTTTGCAATTTAGATTGTACGCTTTTATAAATAAACAATCTATAGTTAATGAAACCGAAAATAGCTTTGAATTTTTGATGAACGAATGTCGCGTACAGGTTGCCCGCAAACGAAAAGGTTTGCAAGACTATCCGTGTAAATCGGGAGGATTAATTGAATATACATCATTTGCTGAGGCTATTGATTCAAGAATTAAAACTGAGTGTATTTCTTGCCCACCAGATGCCCATCCTGATGAATATTACTGTAGTTGGAGATTTTATATTTAATATCAGACAATTTGGACATCTTGAACCAAATTTGATGAACCTATACTAAAAAAGAGCAGGATGAATCTTTTCATCCTGCTCTTTTTATATAAAACATTTCTACATATTTCTTCGATATTGTCCTCCAACCTCGAACATGCTTTTTGTAATTTGACCCAAAGAGCAATATTTAGTTACATCCATCAATTTAGCAAATACATTTTCGTTTTTTTTGCTAGCAATCTGCAATTCTTTAAGAAGTTTTTCCGATTTGTCTGCATGTGTTTTATGTAATTCCTTCAGCATATCAATCTGATAACGTTTTTCTTCTTCTGTTGAACGAATAACTTCGTCGGGAATTAATATAGGCGAACCTGTTGACGAAAGGAAAGTGTTTACACCAATAATCGGTAACTCGCCAGTATGCTTCAGATGTTCATAATACATAGATTCTTCCTGAATTTTTCCGCGCTGATATGCAGTCTCCATTGCTCCAAGAACTCCACCTCTTTCGGAGATACGATCAAATTCAGCCATAACAGCCTCTTCGACCAAATCTGTGAGTTCTTCAATAATAAACGAGCCCTGATTTGGATTCTGATTCTTTGCCAAACCCATTTCGTTGTTTATTATCAATTGAATAGCAATTGCTCTTCTTACTGATTCTTCGGTAGGTGTAGTAATTGCTTCGTCGTAGGCATTTGTATGTAGTGAGTTGCAATTATCATATATAGCATATAGAGCCTGTAAAGTTGTGCGGATGTCATTAAAGTCAATTTCCTGAGCATGTAACGAACGTCCTGAAGTCTGGATATGATACTTTAACTGTTGTGAACGAACATTCCCTTTGTATTTGTTTTTAATTGTTTTCGCCCATAT
>CAZUQY010000134.1:7883-8254 GCA_964622935.1 uncultured Bacteroidales bacterium
TGGCGACTCGTCCGATAACCGAAAATTCAGGATCTGTTCCGTTCGAGAAAAAGAATGATAGATTTGGTGCAAACTTATCAATATCCATTCCTCTGGCAAGATAATATTCTACATAAGTAAAACCATTTGCAAGCGTAAATGCTAGTTGAGATATTGGATTTGCTCCAGCCTCAGCAATATGGTAACCGGAAATTGAAACAGAGTAAAAATTACGAATATTATTAAGAGTGAAATATTCAGCAACATCGCCCATAAGTTTTAATGAAAAATCTGTAGAAAATATGCAAGTGTTTTGTCCCTGATCTTCTTTTAAGATATCGGCCTGAATTGTTCCCCTTACTGAGCAAATAGTATCGGTTTTTATTTTATCG
>CAZUQY010000135.1:0-8086 GCA_964622935.1 uncultured Bacteroidales bacterium
TTACAGATATGATTACAGTTGATATGCCGGATTCTCCTATTACAATAGGTGATGAATTCTGTGGACCGGCAGATCTTACATTAAATGCTACTGGAGATGGTACATTAAACTGGTATGATCAACCAATTGGTGGGAATCTTGTTACAACTGGAACTGTACTCTCTGATAATTTTACTGCAACAACAACATATTATGTTCAGTCTGAAATTGATAATCCTGTTACTGAATATGTCGGTGCTGAAGATAATTTAATAGGAGGAGGAAATTATTATACTAACACACCGATACATGGTTTGATTTTCGATGCTACCGAGGACATTACAATTGTGTCTGCATTTATTTATTCTAGCGCAACTGCAGACAAAACTATAACTCTTAAAAATAGTTCTGATGAAACTGTCGCAACAGCAACAGTTAATGTCCCAACAGGAGGAGTTCGTGTAACTCTTGATTTTGATGTTCCTGTTGGAACTGGCTATGAATTACTTGGACCGGCTTCACCAAATCTTTACAGAAATTCTGCGGGAGGTTCTTATCCTTACGATATTGATGGAGTAATTTCTATTACAGGATGTACAGCTTCAGATCAGGCATATTACTATTATTTTTATGACATTGAGGTTGAACATAATGTTCCTTGTATTAGTGCAAGAGTTCCTGTAACAGCAACGATATATGATTTGCCGATAGTTGAACTTGGTGCAGCACAGATACAATGTGGTGGCACTATTACACTTGATGCAGGTTCAGACATGACTTTATATGAATGGAACGGAACTCTCGGAACACAGACTTATGAAGTTACAACGACAGGAAACTATTCTGTAGTAGTAGAAAACACTGTTGGTTGTACATCAACAGATAATGTTGACATTACGATAAACGATATTCCAGCTACAGTAATTGTTTCTGGTGGTGGAACACAGTGTGGTGGTGATATGACATTAACGGCAACTAATGGAGGTGATGGAATGATTTATTATCAAGGAACAACTACTGGCGGAACAAATACAACAACAGCTAGCGCATCTGAAATTGTTTTAGCAAGTGGCACATATTATTTTAGAGCTCAATCAGTTGAAGGCTGTTGGGGTGATGAAGGTGCTGCGAGTGTTACAATAAATGCTATTCCTGATGTTGATGCACCTGCAGATGTTATAGCTTGTGGTGGATATATCCTTCCAAGTTTGACTAATGGAGATTATTTTATTTCATCAGGAGGTGTTGATCCAATTGCAGCTGGAACAGAGATAGTAGTAGATCAAACAATTTATGTTTATGCTGAGAGTGGCACTACACCAAATTGTACAAATGAAAACAGTTTTACTGTTACTATCAATGAAAGTCCTGTAATTGATAATCCAGCTGATGTTGAAATATGTGAATCTTATATTTTACCGACTTTGACAAATGGAAATTATTTTGAAGCTTCTGGAGGTATTGATCCTATAATTGCAGGAGTTGAAATTACGTTAACACAAACTATATATGTTTATGCCGAAACAGGGATAATCCCTAATTGTACTGCGGAAAACAGTTTTATTGTTACAATAAATAATGTTATTCCTGTTGATATTGGTGATTATATTTTGGGTGATTGTGGTGAAAATGTAACTTTAGATGCAGGGGCAGATTATTCTATTTATGAATGGGAAGGTGCTGTTGGAATAGAAACTTTTGAAGCAACATTAACAGGAACATATACAGTTGTTGTTGAAGATGCAAATGGTTGTACTTCTACTGATGATGTAGATGTCGAAATTCGTGAAAATCCAGTTGCAAACGTAACAACAACACCTGAGTCTGCTTTGAGTGCAAATGATGGAACAGCAAGTGTTATAACTACTGGTGGGACAGCACCTTATTCTTGGGAGTGGTTTGATTTATCAACTGGAACTACTGTATCTGGCTTAACAAATGGAACATATTGTGTGACAGTAACTGATCATAATAATTGCTCTGTTGAAGCATGCGAAAATGTCGATACAGAAGGAGTAGCTCCAGCAGCTAATCTTAGTGCAGACCTAACATCTGGTTGTGATAATTTAACTGTTCAGTTTACAGATGAAAGTATGAATTTCCCAACTTCTTGGGAATGGGATTTTGGTGATGGGTCTTCGACAAGCTCAGATACCAATCCTGTACACACATATACTGTTCCTGGAATATATAGCGTAAGTTTAACAGTTATAAATGATTATGGTAATAATAGTACAATAGAAGCTGACTATATTACTCTTGGAGAAACTCCTGTATTGTCTCTCTCAATGACGGAAGAAACTGTACTAGGCAATGATGGAACTGCAACTGTTATAATTTCAGGAGGTGCTACACCTTATGATATTGTATGGTCAAATTCTGCAGATTCTGAAACAATCTCTGGTCTGACAGCTGGAGAATATTGTGTTACAGTAACAGAGTTGTATGGCTGTTCTGAAATAGAATGTATAACTGTTACAGGAGTTGTTTTAAATCTTCCAGTTGCTGATTTTACTTCTGATGAAACTGAGGCTTGCGGTAGTTTGACAGTTACTTTTACTGATCTTAGCACAAATGATCCAACTTCATGGGAATGGGATTTTGGTGATGGGTCTTCGACAAGCTCAGACATCAATCCTATACACACATATACTGATCCTGGAGTTTATACAGTATCGTTATCAGTAGAGAATGCTGATGGTGATGATTATATTGAATTCATATCATATATTACAGTATTTGAAGAACCTATACTAAGTTTTGATGTAATTCCTGTGTCTGGTCCAGGAATGTCTGATGGCGAAATTATTATGCTAATTACAGGAGGTGAGGGGCCATTTACTATTAATTGGTCAAATAATATGCACGACTTGCAACTTTATGGGCTTAGCGCAGGATTATTCTCGGTAGCGGTTATTGATGCGAACGGATGTATGGCATCTGATGTAGTAGAGGTAACTCTTTTAACTAATGTTGATTTAGTAGAGTTTGAGAAAGTTGAAGTCTATCCAAATCCGACAAATGGTAGACTTACAATTACTTCAGAATATAATATTGAAGAGATATTGATTTTTGATTCTCTTGGTAGGGTTTGTTTTTCTGAAGAAGTTGATAATAATATTCTGGAAATTGACACAGAACTACAGCCTGGAATGTACTATATAAAAGTGATTGGCAGTAACAATAATTGTCTCAAAAAACTTATTGTAAAGTAAAAGACAAGCTTGATGTTAAAAAAAAGTGGTAAATACATTTTACCACTTTTTTTCGTTTGTATTATTACATTAAATTTGTAAAAATAATTTCTTAATGATGAAACTTAATTTTTTTAGATTTATAGTTTGTTTTATTTTAGTATTTACTCCAGTGTTGATGTATGGACAGCACCCATCTGAGTCGGTTTTGGATCCCGATAAGTATGGATCTGAGACAACATGGTCATGTATTGACAAACACTTTGGATATTACTTCATTTCATATTCAATTCCTATTCCTATTGAAAAGAGTATTGAAAATGCCTTTCTATCACACTCTTTTAATGTTGGATATACTTATAGATATAAAATTGCTAAATCTTTTGACATTGGTACAGAATTATCTTATGTCAATAGGACATCAAGCATAGTAAGCGATTCTATACCTGTCTTTGATCCTGGGACATTCTATAACAATGTTAAAACTTATCAAAATGCATTAGGTATTAGCGTTTATTTGCGAATTGATTTGGGAAAGGCTGATTATCGTAATTTGGGTTGGTTTATTGATTTAGGGGGCTATTACAATTACAATATTTGGTATGGGATAGAGTATTTACTGAAAAGTGATAATGTTTATCAAAAAGCAAGATTTAAGCAATCAGAGTTTTTAAATAAGAGTGCTTACGGAGGATTTTTCAGGCTTTCTAAAAGCAATATTGCTTTTATTTTTTCATATTCGATGTCAGACTGGATAAATGGTTTCAGTAATGAGGATTTGTCTTTTCAAAGAACTCCGTTTATGGCGGGATTTCAGTTTAATTTATATGCAAAATAGATGTATTTACGACGGTTAAATTTTATAATAATTTTATTCTTTGGTGTAATTGGGACTATTTTTGCTCAAGAATATTCATACAGAATTGCTTTGCTCAAATATAGTGGAGGAGGAGATTGGTACGCAAACCCTACAGCATTGCCAAATTTAGTCGAATTTTGTAATGAAAATATGGATATGAATATCAATCCTGAGCCTGTGTCAGTCGAGGCTGGAAGTGTCGAAATATTTAACTACCCATTTATACATATGACAGGACATGGGAATGTTATGTTTTCTAATTACGAGGCTGAGAATTTGCGAAATTATCTTATTTCTGGTGGATTTTTGCATATCGATGATAATTATGGAATGGACCCTTATATTAGGTCTGAAATAAAAAAGATATTTCCGGATTCAGAATTGATAGAGTTACCATATTCGCACCCTATTTATCATCAAAAATATGTCTTTGCCACAGGATTGCCCAAAATCCATGAGCATGATAATAAATCACCACAAGGCTTTGGAATTAGATATCAAGGTAGGCTTGTTATTTTTTATAGTTTTGAGACAGATTTAGGCGATGGTTGGGAAGATGAGCCTGTTCATAATGATTCCTTTGAAATTAGGCTTAAAGCACTTCAAATGGGGGCTAATATTATTAATTATGTTTTTGAAAACTAGTATTTTTCCTCAAGTTTGACAAATATTCATTTCGTCATGGTTTTTGTTTAAAAAAACTTCGTTTATATGTGTTTTTGTATAAGATAATTTCTTATGTTTGTCTTGAGATTTTAGAGGTGTTATTGGGGAGGAGTTTTCCAATATAGTGAGTTGAGAGTAACAAAGCCGCTGGTAGGTATGAAAAAACAATACAAAATTGGACATTTGTTTGTGCTTTGCATGATTACTTTGTCATTGAATGCAATGGCAAGTAAGTCTAACTTTGTATTGTTAACTAAATGTACTGATATTCAAGATAACTTTAAACATAATTTCAATAAATTAAATTCTGAGTATGAATTTGATTGGGCAGAAAGCAAAGACCCTACACCTGATGTTGAAATGATAAAATCCTTTACGTCTATGTCTGTTTCAGCCAGTCCAAATCCCGTTTGTGCTGGCTCATCTGTTAATGTAACATGGACATTTAATAGAGGCAATTTATTACCTGGTGTTGCAGAGTATTCTACTAATAATATCAGTTGGTCTGCATTAGGGACGACTAGTCCTAAAGTTATCAGTTTCACTCCTGCCAGTACAACCACATATTATGGTAGAGTAAGGAGTTTAAACGGTGGGCCAACTTATTCTGGTCAAGTTACAGTCACAGTAAATGCCGTACCTGGCACAACAACAGTTTCGGGAGGTGGTAATTATTGTGGCAGTGCATCATTAACAGCAACAGGTGGTGCAGATGGCACTATCTACTGGCAGAATACTACTAGTACTGGCACCAGTACTGGCACATCAAGTTCGTCTCAGACTGTAACATCAACTGGCACGTATTATTTTCGAGCCAGATCAGGGGCAGGTTGCTGGGGTGTACAGGGCAGTGCTGCAGTAGTAATAATAACGCCCCCTACAGCTCCGACCTCAATTACAGGAACAGCATCTGTTTGTTCAGGGAATTCAACTTCACTTACGGCTTTTGGTGGTATTTCTGGTTCGGGTTGTACTTACCAGTGGTATGCCGGTGGTTGTGGTAGTGGTACTCTTCTGGGAACAGGGGTTTCATTATCCGTTTCGCCAACAGTACCTACAACATATTATGTGCGCAGAGTTGGTACTTCTGTTTGTAATGGAACGGTTACTGGCTGTGCAAGCGTAACGGTTACCATAAATTCAGTATCAACTCCTCCTACATCAGTCGGAATTGTAATAATCCCTTAAATATCAAAATGTTAATATGAATTTTAATAGAACAACATATAGAAATCAAGAAAAAACAAAGAATAATACTGCATTATTTTTGTTTTTAAACTTGCTTATCTTTAGTTGCTTTCTAATACTTTTTAATCCACAACAAATTTATGCACAATCAGGAGTAGAACAAGCTAAAAAATCTTCTTTTGCCAAACAAACCGATAGAAATCTTGCCTCTGTCTCTAAAGATTCCTTAAGATATAAAAATGGAAAACCACAAGAAAGAAAATCGGAGCTAAAAGAGATAATTGAGCCTGATAATGTTGAAATTGTAAACTTTTACGGTCAAGACTATTACAAATTCTATATGACTCCTGATAAACTTGTTAGAAAATTTAATTCAAATGGTCTTGATCTTGATTGTTATAAAGGATTTTATTTGCAATTAGTTCAGGAGGGTATTGAAGACATTGCTGATTCATTAAAAGTTCTTAAGGGTGTTGATTCGGTTCTTGTAGTTAGTTCAACTAGCATTAAAGTGTTTATGACTGAATCAATTATTTTGCAAAATTTGGTGACACGAGAAATATATCAACTTCTGCACAGTATCCCGGATACTATATACACAGAAATCCAATAAGAGAAGCGGGTCCATTACTTCCTATTAAAAGTCCGTATTTGTCTGATTCAACGGAAATTTTGAAGAACCGTACACCTTTTGAACGACATTTTCTAAACGATGATGGATCGGTTACTGCTATTTTAACAATACATACCACATCATATTTCTTTCCTGAAACCCAGCAATGGATTGATATTGATCTTACAGAACCTATTAATCCTAGAATAATTACACTTTTAACAAATCCCACAAAAGATACATATGATCCTCCTATGACATATTATGGTTGGCATGTTGAATATAATAATGACGGGGATGATCCGTACAACTTTATTGATACTGGTACTCAATTAGGATGGTTAGCGCATGTGGGACAGGATGCCGATTGGAACAATGAATATCATCGTGGTTCTTATCAGTTTGATCTGACTAGTATACCTGACGGATCTGATGTTTCTTATGTTGGTTTATGGACATATGTAACAACCTATGATTACGGAGAGTTTGATGATGATTTTGGATATTCAGACATTAAACAATTAACTATAAGTTTACAATCATATAATACAAATCCATCAGCTGGTGCAATGGATAATGAGAATCATCAGATTATGTCAAATATTGGTATTAATGATGATTCAGGATCCAATAATAGTTTTGCATATTTTTCATATGATAAAGTATATAAATCAGAAGGTTGGACTTCTTATGGGTATTATAACTTAGGTAGTCAAGCATGTTCTGATGTTGAAGGAAAATTAGCAGTTAATTGGTTTTGTGTTGGCCTTCAGGAATGGTGTGAAGAGTGGGGTGAGTATGGTGGAGATGATTTGGGAGTAACTTATACTGATGATGTTTCATTAAAAGTTATTTATACTCCTTGTTGTTTGGCTCCTACTACATTAACTGCTTATGTTAATGGGTCATCAAGTGCAACCGTATGTCCCGGAACTTCTGTAACTCTTTCAAAATATTTTCATGAAGGTGGAGGTTGTGCATGTGGCACATGGCAATACGCATGGTATAATGGCTCATTGTGGTGGAATGGGGCCTCTTTTGCAAATGCAACTCCGGTATATAACACTTCATATAATTCTATTAGTACACCAGTAAATGCATCCACTACTTATACATTAAGGATGAAATGCAGTGCCTGCTCTACTAATGATTATTTTGATACAAATGTCTTAGTTACAATGAATCCTTTATCTGTTGCTGCTACATCTATCATAGCTGTAACTCCAATTTGTCCGGGATCAACAACGACATTAAGTGTAAGTGGTGGTTCTTTAGGCCCAGGTGCAAGCTGGCATTGGTACTCAGGTGGTTGTGGTAGTACTTCTTTGGGAGTAGGTTCAAGTATAACAGTTTCACCTTCTGTTACAACTACATATTATGTAAGAGCAGAAGGCGGATGCAACACAACCGGATGTACATCTAAAGTAATTGTTGTAAATACAGTATCTACATCTCCTATATCTGCAACAGCAGCTTCACCATCTGTTACTTCAGGAGGTAATACCAATTTATCATTGGCTGGTGGATCTCTCGGTACAGGAGCAAGCTGGGTTTGGCATACAGGAAGTTGTAGTGGACCTGTTGTTG
>CAZUQY010000136.1:0-8081 GCA_964622935.1 uncultured Bacteroidales bacterium
ATTTGTAATAACTTTTCTGATGGGAATTGTTTAAATTTCACAATAACAGGTATTGATGCTACTATTACATGGACTAATATCCCTTGTAATGGAGACAATTCTGGAACAATTACAACTACTGGTATTAATGGCGGAACAGAGCCTTATTCTTATACAATAAATGCAGGCGCACCAATTGCAATTGTCGGAACGTCCTTTAATATGACAAATTTATCTGCTGGCACATATATTATTGCTATAACAGATGCCATTGGACGATGTGAATATATAGAACCTATTGACATATATCAACCTCCCGCTCTTGGTTTTAATACAAATATAACACAACCAACATGTGCAACAGCTGGATCTGTTCTTGTTACAGGAACTGGAGGTGAACCAAACTATAATATTCAATTAGGAGCGTCAACTCAAACTGGGATTGCAAGTTATAATTTCACAGGATTAGCTGGTGGTAGTTATACTATAAATATTACAGACGTAAATGGTTGTACAGAAACTGGGTCAGTAAATCTGGTAGCAGCAGCTAATCCAGACCCTACATTTATATACAACGGGAATCAGTGCATGACAGGTCATTCATTCGATTTTACACATACGGGAGCAAATCAACCCGGAGAAACATATTTGTGGACATTTACTGGTGGTACACCCCCAAGTTCAATTTCAGAAAACCCTTCTGGTGTAACATTTTCTCCTGTTGGATCACACGCAGTTAATTTGCAAATTACTGCAGGAGCTTGCGTTCAATCTTCAAACCAAAGTATTGAAGTTTATGCAATGCCAACTCCGTCAGTTACTACTACACCTGACAACTGTGGTCTTTGTGATGGAACAGCAGCAACGACAACGTCATATTCAAGTTATAATTGGTCTTCGGGTTCTACAGGCCTCTGCGCAAATGCTTATAATGTAACTGTTACAGATGCAAATGGTTGTACCGGAACAACAGGATTTAATATCGCTGCTTCAGGAACAACTCCAACAGCCAATGTTGTTACTACTCCACCAACCTGCTTTGGTGACTGTGATGGTACAGCAACAGTCAATGCAAGTGGACCTGCTACATTTTCTTATAATTACTCAGATGGAACTACACCTAACAATCAATCAACTGGAGGTCTTTGTGATGGCAATTACACTGTTACAGTTGCTGATGGTGCTAATGCTGCATGTAATACAATAGAGAACTTTTCTATAACTGATCCCCCTGCTATGGTTTTAACGATGAGTGCAACTCCTGATGCAACTTGTGGATTGACAAATGGTCAAGCCAGTGTTATTGTTACAGGCCATACTCCTCCTGCAAGCTTCAACTGGAATACAGGTGGAACTACAGGATCAATAACTGTTGCTGCTGGAAATTACATAGTAACTGTAACTGATGGTGCAGGATGTACTGCTGTTGATAATGTTACAGTAATTGACCTAGGTGCTACATTTACAATAAGTACAAGTATTAATAATCAAGTAACATGCTTTGGTGACTGTGATGGTTCTGCTACTGTTACTCCTGTTGGAGCAGGACCGTTTACATATTTATGGGATAATACAAACATCACTTCTACTGCTACTGGATTATGTGCAGGAAATCATACTGTTTCAGTCACTGAAGGATTATGCTTAGTAACAGATGTAGTAAATATTACTGAACCATCTTTACTATCAGTAGGTACAATTAATATCGTTGATGCTCATTGTGGTTTATCAGATGGAGCAATTACTGCAAGTCCAAGTGGAGGAACAGGACCATATACTTATTCATGGAGTACTGCTCCTGTTCAAACTGGAATTACAGCAAGTGCAATTCCTTCTGGAAACTATTCTGTTACCGTCACAGACAGCAATGGTTGTACTGCTGTATCTACACCAGGTTTTGTAGGTGATGTTGGTGGAATAACTGTCAATGTTACTGGCTCTGACGTTGCATGTGCTGGCGGTACAAGTGGTACAGCAACTGCAACTGTCGCTGGCGGCTCTCCGAACTACACATATGATTGGTCAAATAGCTTTAGTGAAACTATTGCAGGATTGGCAAGTAATGTCACAGGATTAAATGCTGGAGCTATATCTGTTGTTGTAACCGATAATTTTGGATGTACTGCTACTGACAATATTACATTAACACAACCGCTTGCATTAAATATTAGCTTAACAAATACAGAACCTACAACATGTTTTGGCGATTGTGATGGCGAAGCTCAAATAAATGTAACAAATGGTACAGGACCTTATACATACGTATGGTCAAGTGGCTCAAATCCAAACTCTAATCTTAATCTCAACTTATGTGGTGGTAATCATTCGGTTCAAATAACGGACATCGCTGGCTGTACTGCTAATTTAAATTATAACATCGTTGAACCTGCAGATATGTTATTGAATATTTCTACAACTTCTGCAAATTGTGGAAATGCAGATGGATCAGCAACAGCAAGTCCTGTTGGAGGGACGTCTCCTTATTTATGGTCGTGGTCAGCTGGTGGAGCTACTGCAAGTATGACCAATACAAGTCTTACTGCTGCTGGCAATCCATATCTTGTAACTGTAACAGATGACAATGGCTGTAGTCAAACAGGCTCTGCGAGTATTGTTGATGCACCAGGTCCAACAGCAATAATTTCAACATACACTGATGTTGGATGTAATGGTATTAATGATGGTACTGCTACTGTTTCTGCATCCTCAGGAACAATTCCATATTCATATAACTGGAATACAACTCCTGTTCAAACTAACCCTACAGCTACAAACCTTGCTCCTGGCACCTACAATGTAACTGTAACAGATAATGTTGGTTGTTCAACTACTACTAGTATAATTATTGGTCAACCTGCAGGATTATTATTAAGCATACTAGCTCCTAATATCGACTGTTATGGCGGAACAAATGGAAGTGCTTTCGCTAATGTATCTGGAGGTACATCTCCATACACATTTATCTGGAGTGATTTACAAATAGCACAAACAGCAACAAACCTTAGTGCTGGTCTATATACAGTAACTGTTACTGATGCCAACAGTTGTAGCATTTCTGCAAGTACAACATTAATAGAAGGACCAGCAATTGTTGTCAGTTCTTTAATTACACCATCAAACTGCACACAATCAGATGGGTCTATCGATCTTACAGTAAATGGAGGATCTCCTCCATACGGTTTTGCATGGGATAGTGGTCAACTAACCGAAGATCTTATGAATGTTCCAGCAGGAACTTACATTGTTACAGTTACTGATAATAAGGGCTGTCAATACATTCGAGGTTATGCAATAAGCGACATTAATGGACCAATTGCAACAATCTCTGCATCTAGCAATATTACATGTAACGGAGATTGCAACGGAACTGCAACTATAAGTGTTACAGATGGTAGTGGTTTATTTCAATACAATTGGAGTTCAGTGCCTGCACAAACCACTGCAACAGCAACAAATCTTTGTAGTGGAGGATATACTATTACTGTAACGGATATCACAACAGGATGTATTGCTACTACAAGTGTCATTCTCACTGAACCAACAATACTTGATAATATTGAAGTAATTACAAACACATCATGTTTTGATGCATGCGACGGAAGCATTGACATTACAGCATTTGGAGGAACAACGCCATACACATATAATTGGGCAGGCTCTGGCGTTACTACAGCAGCTGAGGATCAATCAGGATTATGTGATGGCAATTATTCTCTAATTATTATGGATGCTAATAATTGTTTAGTATCAATAAATTATACTATAACTGAACCTGCATTTATAACAGTTCCTTTAACAAGTTCTCCAACTTCATGTTTTGGTGATTGCACTGGATCTGCTACTGCTGCCCCATTTGGCGGCAATGCTCCTTACTATTATTTGTGGAGTGGTTCAGGACAATCAACTGCTACCGCAAATGCACTTTGTGAAGGAAATCACTCTGTTGTTGTTACTGATGACAATGGTTGTACTGCTACAAATTCAATATCAGTTTCTACTCCAACACCAATGAGCTTTGCAGATGTAACTATTAATGATTCTCAATGTAACGGAAGTAGTAATGCAGATATTAGCGTTACAGTAGTGGGTGGAACACCTCCTTATGATTATGTATGGGATAACGGACAGGTAGTTTCTACCCCATTTGGACTACTAGCAGGACAGCATTGTGTAAGCGTAATGGATAACAATGGATGTGAGATTGACACATGCGTGATGATAAATGAGCCTCCAGTACTAAATGTTACTGTTAGTGCAAGCAACGAATTGTGTAATGGAAGTTGTAATGGAACTATTACTTCACTCCCATCCGGAGGTGTTGAACCCTATTCATATTTATGGTCAAACACAGAGGTAGCACCAACAGTTAATAACTTATGTGCAGGAAGCTACAATATTACAATTACTGATGATAATGGTTGTGAAGCATATTCATCAGCTAGCATCAGCAGTCCTTCTGCACTAGGCATTAATGTTCAAAACATTACAGATCCAACCTGCGGAAATCCTGATGGATCAATTACTATTGGAGCTACAGGTGGAACATCACCATTTTTATATGCTTGGTCCCCTGTTGCTGGTTCATCTAGCACTCTTGCAAATATACCATCAGGAAGCTACACTATTACAATTACTGATAACAACTTATGTAGTATAACTCAAACAATAGGACTTAGTGATATTTCCGGTCCACAAATCACAAACATTATTGTAAATAATGCACTGTGTAATGGAGGATCTACAGGAACAGCTGAAGTCATTTTTACAAGTTCAACGATTAATAATAGCATTCTATGGAATGACAATCAACCAACTGCACTTGCAATAAATCTTTCTGAAGGGCACTACACTGTTACTGTAACAGATGACAATGGCTGTGCTGCTGTTGGGAGTGCAAGCATTATAGAACCTGAAATACTTAATGTAATGATCTCAGGTTTTACAGATGTAACTTGTTCAGGTTTCTGTAACGGAAATGCAACTGCACTAGCTACGGGAGGGACAACTCCATATAACTATAGCTGGTCAAGCGGAGCATCTGCCCAAACAGCAAATAATTTATGTGCTGGAAATTACATTCTAACAGTTACAGACGACGATGGTTGCTCAGTAACAACAACTGTAGACATTAGTGAACCGACTCCTCTCAGCGTTACAGGCGATATTGTACATACATTGTGTAACGCCGGTAGTGATGGAATGATTAGTGTTTATCCTGCTGGAGGATCAGGCAACTATCTATTTAGCTGGCCTCAGATTGGAGCAAACACTGCAATTGTTGAGGGATTGACAGCAGCTGCATATACTGTGATTGTATATAATGCAGAAGACCTGAGTTGTTTTGTTACTGAAACATTTATTGTCGGAGAACCAGCACCAATAGATGCTACATTTATAACAGTTAATTCGACTTGCGGATTTAACAATGGTGCTATCCAACTAGATCATATTTTTGGTGGAACAGGTAGTTTCAACTATTTATGGAATCCAGGGGAAATGACAGATCCAAATCCAGGCAATCTTGCTCCAGGCACATATTCAGTTGTAATCACAGATGGTAATGCTTGTACAGCTAGTTACAATGTAACAGTTAATGCAACTAATGCCTTAAGTTTAGACAACGTATTATTTAACGGGGTTACGTGTTATGGAGACAATGATGGATTTGCTCAAATTTTTGCCTCAGGTGGAACAGACCCATACATTTATAGCTGGTCACCAAATGTAACAGATGAAGCATTCTCTAACACTTTAACTGCAGGAGTATACAATGTTGAAATCGAAGACCAAGATGGTTGTATTGTTTATGCTCAATTCCCAATAAGTACACCTGAAGAAGTTATTGTATATCCTGAAGAAGGTCATACAATTTGTATTGGACAACAAGCAATTGTATCTGCTAGTGCAGGCGGCGGAGTACCACCATATACTCTTAATTGGAACGGTTTAGGTACAGGTAATTCATTCCTTGTTAGCCCAACAACTACAACTGATTATCAAGTAGTGGCTTATGACTCACGTAACTGTGCTTCACAGCCTGCAGATGTCCAAATTGGGGTATTACCACCATTATCTATTATTGTTACTACACCTTCTGCAATATGTCAAGGACAAGTATCAACACTTATAGCTAATGTAACTGGTGGTGATGGTAATTATGTTTATGACTGGGGTAATGGTATTATAACAACAACTAACACTCTAGACATTAGTCCATCGGTAAATACAGATTTTATGGTGGTTATTTCAGATGGTTGTACAACTCCAAACGATACTGCGTACGTTACTGCAGTAGTATCTGAATCACCAGAAGTACACTTATCGCGCAATCCATACACAGGCTGTGCTCCTCTTACAGTGGTTTTTGACAATAACACAGAAAATCTAACTTATATATATTACTGGGAATTTGATGATGAAGATTCTGGAACAAATAACTTCTCAGACTTGAAACGTCCGACTCATATTTTTAATGAACTCGGCGAATACACTATATTGGCAATTGTAAGCACACCTTTAGGTTGTGTTGATAGTGCTAATATTAATCTACATGTTCACAATGGACCATTAGCTAACTTTGTGGCATTCCCATGGTCAACAGGTTTATTTGAACCTGAAATTGAATTCGAAGATGCTTCCCTTGATGCTATTGCATGGGAATGGCAATTTGGAGATGGTGGTCTTTCAGGTTCACAAAATCCTATTCACGTTTATCTTGAACAAGGAGAATTCCCTGTGACTCTTACAGTATACAGTCAAGAAGGTTGTACTGACACTGTCGTTAAAAACGTTGAAATAATAGACGACCATAGAATTTATTTCCCAACCGCAATAAATCTTAGAAGTCCTGGTAACGACGAATTCTACCCAATCGGTGTTGGTATTGATGAAGAAAATTATCAGATGACAATTTACAACCGTTGGGGAGAAATGGTTTTCACAACTAAAGACTGGAACACACATTGGAAAGGCCGTTACAGTATGGATAAAGGTGATTATGTCCCTCAAGGAGTTTACACTTACCTTGTAACATTACGGGATAAATATGGAAAGGATTATACATATGCCGGTTCAGTAACAGTATTTAAATAAATCTAAGAAAGAACTTAGGCTGCCTTAATGGCAGCCTTTTTTTATTAATATATATTAGATATCGGATTGTTCTCAGACAAATCCTCTCCACGCATTGCATTAATTATTGCAAACACTTCAAATCTTCTGATATCTTCCTCCCTTATATCCAAAGGAATAATAAGATTTTGATTAATCATGCGAGAACGACAAGTACCATCTAGTAGTGGTATTCTTGGAGTAACCCAATCTTTACCGTCAAGAAAAACAATATTTGCAAAACTAATATCTGTTACTAGATTATTCTTAATAATCAAGATATCGTCATATTCACCTTTGTAAAGCATTAAATTATCTATCTCACTTCTATTTATATATTTACACTCGTAGTTCAGATTATCATGGTGTACAATTTTAAGAGTTCTAACAAGCTTAAGATTATAATCAACAAAACTAATCTTATATGCACTTTGATTATACTCAAACTTACATTTCACTGTTCCAGACTTGTATTCCTGAGGAACATTAATAAGTTGGACTAGATTAAAATCAGACTTACTCGAAAAATTATCCTGAAAAGTCCTATCAAGTCTCTTCTGATGATCACTTAAATTTTTAGCGACTCCGTCAATTATTTTAATACTTTCAAAAAATAGGAACATAAATTTTATCTAACATCTCTTTGTACTCATCTTCAGGATTACTCATTGCTGTAATTCCTCCACCACTTTTATAGAACAACTCCTCGCCTTCTTTTTCAATAAACCTTATAGATACTGCCGTTTCTAGTGAATCACCGTTAAAATACCCAAATACTCCGGTATAAAATCCCCTATTATAATTTTCTACATCAAGTATATGCTCAATTGTTCTTTGTTTTGGTGCTCCAGTAACAGATCCGGCAGGTACCAATTTAAACAAAAGCTCTCCCAATGAGTCTTTATATTCTTTTCTAATATCTCCACTTATCTTAGAACTTATTTGCAAAAGTTCACTTCTGTTAGTTACTATCTTATCAACATATCTAAAAT
>CAZUQY010000137.1:0-8035 GCA_964622935.1 uncultured Bacteroidales bacterium
ATATATGTAATTGCGATTGCGCTTTTTGTTGAATCTCTTGGATTTAATATCACAATTCTGATTGCCAGTTTCTCTGCATTATTAATTGGTTTGGGACTTGGGATACAACACATATTTAATGATTTCGTTTCCGGCTTTATTGTTTTGTTCGATCGATCAATAAAAATTGGGGATGTTGTAGAAATTGATGAGACTCTTGTTGGTCAGGTAACGAAAATTAATCTTCGTACTTCAATGATTATCACACGTGATGATGTTGAAGTAATTATCCCAAATAGTAAATTTACCAGTGAGAATGTTACAAATTGGACTCATAATAGTATAATAACCAGATTCAATATTGTTGTTGGTGTTGCATATGGGAGTGATGTTAGACTTGTAGAAGCTTTACTTCTTGAAGCAGCTAAGGAAAATAAGTTTATCGTTAAAAAACCAAATCCAATAGTGCATTTCGTTAATTTTGGTGACTCGTCACTTGATTTTAAATTATTGTTTTATTCAGAGGATAATTTTAGAATCGAGAAGCTTAAAAGTGATTTAAGATTTTCTATTGACCAAAAATTCAGAGATAATAATGTGACTATTCCTTTCCCACAACGCGATGTGCATCATTATAGAGATTGATTAAATTTAGTTCATCCCTTTATTTCTGTTGGTGAAGAGTTTAGCATCTAGAGATAGCTTAAAAGAAATCCTTGCGAAAAACAAGCGCATAGTTTTTATTAAATATTTCTTGTTTTTAAAATTTGTTTAAATTGCAGAAATATTACTTTAATTTAAAAGTAATTATAGGGCAAAACACTTAAATTTTATTTTATGTCAGAGCTGGAAAAATGGTTTGAAAAGTTCAGAGAAAACACAATAGGCAGTGATGTTATATATGAAACTCCATATGGACAAAAACAGATTATTTATGCAGATTGGGTAGCTAGCGGTAGGTTATATAAACCTTTGGAAGATAAAATTATCAATCTGATTGGCCCATATGTGGCAAATACTCATACTGAGTCTAATACTACCGGTACCTTAATGACAAATGCATATCACGAAGCTAAGCATATTATTAAAAAGCATGTTAATGCCAATGTTGATGATGTGCTATTAACTCCGGGATTTGGTATGACTGCTGCAATTGTTAAGTTGCAAAGGATTATTGGATTAAAAACATGCGGTAAATTAAGTGGTGAAAAATGTCTCGATCTTGAAGAACGTCCGGTTGTTTTTATAACTCATATGGAACACCATTCGAACCACACGTCATGGTACGAAACTGTTGCAGATGTCGTTGTTTTACAACCAGATGAAAACTTATTAGTAGATTTGGATGAGTTGGAGTCTAAATTGGAAATTTATAAAACCAGAAAATTTATAATTGGTTCTTTTACTGCTTGTTCAAATGTTACAGGTGTTCATACACCTTATCATCAAATGGCTAAACTAATGCATAAATATGGTGGTTATTGTTTTATTGATTTTGCTGCAAATGCTCCTTATGAAGAAATTGACATGCATCCAGCAGACGATGAAGAAAGACTCGATGCAATTTTCTTTTCACCTCACAAATTTCTTGGAGGTCCTGGATCATCAGGAGTTTTGATTTTTAATAAAAAACTTTATCACAGGCGGAGCCCGGATCAGCCAGGAGGTGGTACTGTTGAATGGACGAATCCATGGGGTGAGTATCAATATTTTTCTGATATTGAAGCACGTGAAGATGGTGGAACTCCAGGGTTTTTACAATGTATAAGAACTGCTTTAGTAGTTATGCTAAAGGAAGAAATGAATCCTGATAAAATTGTCGAGAAAGAAACTCTTTTGCTAAAGCAAGCATTTTCCAGACTTGAGAAAATTTCTAATTTGAAAATTCTTGCTGATAATGTGCGAGATAGGTTAGGAGTTATTTCATTTTATATAGATGGAGTACATTATAATTTAGTTGTTAAGCTACTTAACGATTTATACGGAATTCAGGCTAGAGGCGGTTGTGCATGCGCAGGGACTTATGGGCATTATCTGCTTGATGTTAGTCATGAAAAATCGAATTCTATTACAAGAAAAATAACATCTGGAGATTTATCTGAAAAGCCAGGTTGGGTTAGGTTATCCATACATCCAACAACTACAAATAAAGAAATGGAATTTATACTTGATGCTATTGAAGAAATAGCGGCTAATCACATAAAGATGGTTGAAGATTATACTTATTCAAACAAGACCAATGAATTTTATCATAAAGTTAGTTCTAATTCAACAGATGATTTTCTGAAAAAAATATTTAAATAATTCTTAAAAAAGTCTAATAAAAATATCTAAGATTCGTTATATTTCATAAACAGAAAATTTGAACAGAAATTTACTAATAGTAGTAATTCTTATTGTGTCTGGATTCTCATGCAGTAACCTAATGGCACAGTATATCAAAATGGCCGACAGAGTTATTGTTGCAGGTTATGTTTTTGAAGAATCTACAGGTAATCCAATGCCGTATGTTAATGTTTATGTAAAACGGACACGCATTGGTACTATTACTGATACTGCCGGATATTTTATGCTTAATGCTAAGATCAATGATACACTTACTCTTTCTAGTCTTGGCTATGATCGTAAATATGTAGTTCTAAACGACTCTGCAACTGATAATATGAAACCTTTGATTGTTTTTCTTGATTCTAGGATTTATAAATTGAATTCGATTGATATTATTGCCTTAAAAAGATATAAACAGTTAGAATATGAAATTACAAATATGCAATTAAAGGATGATGATTATATTTATGCAGCCCGTAATTTTCCATTCAGACCTGCTGATTTGGACTATTATACGAGAGTAAATGCCCCGGGTTTTGGGCTTGTATTTAGTCCTATTAGCGCATTGTATGATATGTTTAGTAAAGAGGGGAAAGAAAGGCGTAAGCTGGAAGAGATTAAAGAGCGCGATTATTTAAATAGTGTTATTGAAGATAAAGTAAGTACTTCATTTATTATGAAGATTACCGGAATGTCACAGCAAGAAGCCAATTCGTTTATTGATTGGTGCGATTTTTCTCCCGAATTTGTAATTAAGCTTACTGAATATGATCTTATCTCCGTAATTATTTATAAAAACATGCATTTTCAGAAAATTAAAACAAGCCCAAAACTAGATTAGTTAGATAATCAATCTATCAATCATTTGTGTATTGCAAATTGTCGGTTAGTATATTTGATGCATGCAATTACTTGTTTTTTATAAAATTTACGAGTAGTTTTACAAAAGTTTTACAAAATTTTACCTATCATGTTAATAATAAAATCAGAATCAAACGACGCATATTTTAATATTGCACTTGAAGAATATCTATTGAAAAATTATGATGAAGAGTTTTTTATTACTGCGATAAATGAGCCTTCAATTATTGTTGGAGTAAACCAAGATACCTATCAGGAAATAAATGCGCTATATGTTCGTCAGAACAATGTTAAGGTTGTCAGGCGTTTATCGGGTGGAGGAACCGTTTTTCAGGATCATGGGAATATCAATTTCTCACATATTTATAAAGATGATGGTACAGATATTAGTGATTTTAGTAAAGTCTGTAATTTTATAATGAATTTTATTCTTGAAAAATTAGAAATATCAACAGAATTTGCTGGAAGAAACGATCTTATTATTGATGGTAAAAAGTTTAGCGGACATGCAAGAATAAGGATTGATGATAAGATCTTACATCATGGGACTATGCTAATTTCTTCTAATATGAAGTCTTTGACAGATGCACTTAAGTTTAATGATGCAAAATATGCAGATAGAGCATTGAGGTCAAATCACGAACGAGTTACTAACCTTTCTGAGCATATACACGAGGCTTTATCGACTGATAAAGTGTTTGAATTGTTTTTGAATTATATCAGAAGTGTCTTTCATGAAGCTAAAATGTATTCTTTAACTAAGGAAGATATTGAAGCTGTTAATGTTTTGGTTCTTGAAAAGTATTCTACTTGGGATTGGAATTATGGTAATGAAGTCAATATCCCATTTTATAAACATGGCACCGGACACTTTGGGAATTATGAAATTTATTTGAATGAAGAAGAAAGTGTGATAAAAGATATTAAAATATTTGGAGACTTCTTTTCACAAAAAAACATTGTTGATATTGAGAATGCACTAATTGGATGCTCTTTGAGTAAAGATTCAGTGCTAAAGGTATTGTCAGGATTTGACTTTGATTATTATATGTCTGGAGCAAATGTTGAAAATTTTGCTCAAAGTTTTGACAAATAATTTTGCGGGGATATTATAAAATTATTAAATTGTATGAAATTTTAAAACTAACGATTATGACCAAGTATTTAACTTTATTTTTCATAGCCCTTTTAGGTGTTGTGATGTTTTCATGTAAGGAGGAGCCTGAACCTATTGTAACCCCTCCTACTACTCAAGAAGCTGTGAATGCATTAGCAGAATATGCTTTAGTAAATAAACTTTTTAGTGATGCTTTTAGTGAAGCAGATGATGCTGCTAAATACACTGATGATCAAATTGATGGTAATAAAAATGGCACAAAGGATGGACCGATAATTACAATAACTCCATTTGATGCTGTAACATGGCCAAAAACTGTAAGTGTTGATTATGGACCATCTAACTTCTTATGTCAGGATGGTAGATCGCGTCGTGGGGTAATCAATTTTGAAACCACAGGATTCTATCGCGAAGAAGGGACTATAATTACTGTAACTTTCGAGGATTATTATCAAAATGATTACAAAGTTGAAGGCACACAAATTGTTACAAACACTGGTCGTAATGCAGACGACCATTATATGTATACTGTCGAAATAAATGACGGTAAGGTAACTACGCCACTTAATAAAATCGTCAATTATGAAGAAAATACAACGCGCGAATGGGCAGAAGGTGAACTTACTGTGCTAGAAATTTGTGATGATGTGTATTATATTACCGGTACACAAAATGGTGTAAGTTCAGATAGTATTGCATATTTGCTAACAGTGCAGCAACAACTTGATGTTAAAATTTGTTGCAATTGGATTAGAGCAGGCTTACTGGATGTTGATATTGAAGGTCTTTCAACAATGACAATCAATTACGGAGATGGTACTTGCGATAATGATGCTGTAGTTAGCTATTTAGGGCAAGAATATCCAATAGAAATGTAAATAAAAATGGAATATGTAAAAGACTGTCCAATGTGGCAGTCTTTTCTTTTTACACTCATGTTTAAGAAACTTCCAACTAATGCAAAAAACATATATTGAGGATAAGACTTTTACAAACGAGAAATTTACTGAAAGTAGTTTTCAAAGAGCAGAATACGAAAACTGTACATTCAATAACTGTAATTTCACATCAATAAACTTATCCCAAGCTAATTTTACAGAATGTAGTTTTAATACATGTGATTTAAGTAATGTGAAACTCATAAAAACAGCTTTTAATGATGTGAAATTTAAAGAGTGTAAATTATTAGGTTTGCATTTTGATGAGTGCAATCAGTTCCTCTTTACTGTATATTTCGAAAAATGCACTTTAAACCTTTCTTCTTTTTATAAACTCAAATTAAAAAAAACTCAGTTTAATAACAATATCCTGCACGATGTTGATTTTACAGAGTCAGACTTAAGCGAAGCTGTTTTTGATAATTGTGATTTAAAGAGTGCTATTTTTATAAACAGTATTTTAGTTAAAACTGATTTTAGTTCTGCATTTAATTATTCTATTGATCTTGATGATAATAGAATTAAAAAGACCAAATTTTCAATGTCTGGGATAGCTGGACTCTTAGATAAATATGATATTTTAATTAAAAATTAGATGAAAATATGAAAAAACTTAATATCCTTTGGACGACAGATAATAAAGACACCATCTTTAATATGTTATCGATGTATGCAAACAATTCAAAGAAACACGGATGGTGGCAAGAAGTAAATATCCTTATATGGGGTGCGTCTGCAAAACTAATTGCTAACGATACACAAGTTCAGACCGAAGTACTGGAAATGGTTAAAAATGGAATTACATTGGAAGCTTGCAAAGCATGCGCTGACAATTTGGGTGTTAGCGAAAAACTAATAAACCTTGGGATAAACGTTAGATATACTGGCTTAGCTTTAACAGAATATATTAAATCCGGAGAGAAGATAATTACAATATAAGCTGCCATAAATGATTAAGAAAGAATTATTATGAAATTATTTATATATTTGTTAAAATCATGAAATACTATTTTTAATTAAAACCTTATTAACTATGAAAAAACCAATCTTAATTTTAGCCTGCGTTTTTATTTCAATCTTTTCCTTTTCCCAAATAAATCTTGGAAAAATTAAGGATAAAACGAAAGATAAAGTAAATCAAATTGGCAACAGCGATGTCCCTTCTACGGAGCAGACAAACGCAGACTCTGATCAAAAAGCATGCGTAGAAACCCTTGAACTTATGCAATCACAATTAATAACAAGCAGAGAGTTTCTTGCAGAAGATGATCTCGATAGAGCTCACAGCTATATTATTTCAGCACAAAATAATTTGAATCGTGTAAAAGAATCTAAAGAGAACAATAGATGTGTTATCAATTGCGAAAAAGCAGAGACTAATCTTGCAGAAGTTGAAGCCGAATACGAACAAAAGCTTACTGCTGTTAACTCTGCTTATGACACTCAAGAAGCCGATTTAGAGATTGTAAAAAAAGCATCCTGGGGCCTTGATGATTTGAAAAACCAAATAGATGTTGGACATCTGAAAATGTTCATAGATCTTACTGAAGCCGAGTTGTTTCTGAAAAACTGTAAAAGCATTGACTATGTAAATAAGTCTGCTGATGTTAAGGCAATTTCTAGGAAATACCCTGAAGAGTTTACTGATGAAAACGAAATAATGATCTATTTTGATGATTTTACAGTAGATTTTCCCAAATGGCTTGCCGAACAGCTTGATTTTCTAAAAGGAGAGATAAACAATGCCATGGTAGAAGGCAACACGCTTAAAGCAAGACATGTTAACTTCCTTGAAGATGCAATGAACATGGCTTACGCTGCTGTTATTACTGCTGATGGTTGTATGATTTTATATCCTGACAACAATGATATTACAAAGTTAAGAGAAACAGCATTTGCAAACTATCAAGCAATCGCAAAAGAATTTGCAGCGACTACTTATACCAGTGATATCCATGCTCAAAATGCAGGTAAAATTGTATTCTCAACAAGTCCAATTAAAGTTGGTTCAGAAAATGCAGCTTCTTTTAAAACATCTTTTACAAATACAGAAACTGTTTATGCAATGATGTATCTAAAGAGCAATTTATCTTCCATACAAGGTACCGGTTTTATTACAACTAGAATATATCTAAATGGGACTCAAATAGCAGAACATGAATGGAAGGCATCAGACGAAAGTACAAAAGAAACTTTCAACGAAGCTGAAATTATGCCAATACCTGCAACCGCTGAAACTTTTGGTGCACTAAAATTCTACGAAGCATTCAGTAATTCACTTTTACCAAGTATAAATAAAATGAAAGTTTGCTTAATTGATGATGGAGACAATATTGTTGCCGAAGGCGAATTTGACCTTGATTGCAATAGTGGAACAGATGACATTACAAGCAGATATAAAGAATTGAAAAGCATCAGATTGGAAAAAGTAAGAATGCCAAAAGCAAATATTTCCGACCCATCATTGGAAGCATCAATGATAAGCGCTATGGCTAATCAGAACTGGTCAGAAAAAGCATTTAAATCTGTAATCACAGGAGACTCATGGATAACACACAGAAATGCTTTGGGGTCTATTATTTTTAGGGAAATGTATGCTGTACTTGCATTTAAAACTACCGAAGGCACATGCAAGATTTTCTACATGTCATTTAAACAAGATTATAATGGCGGTTCTTACGGAAAAACTAAATATTATAGTGTAGGTGGAAGCGAAGAAATAAAATGCGAAAATGTATATAAATAAAGTAATGTCAATTGTATTTCTAAATGATTAAGAAAGAATTATTATGAAATTATTTATATTTTTTTA
>CAZUQY010000138.1:0-7997 GCA_964622935.1 uncultured Bacteroidales bacterium
CAATATTCGCAATTGCACGTTTGAACCTTTTAAGTACAGCGCATAATCAAGGAGGTCTTCCACATTGAAATAGGGGTCACATAGATAACAAGTGTCCTTTGCTGTATTTATTATTCCTCGGATTTTCTCTTTAGCCTTGGTTTTTAGTTCACTGATTTCAGCCGCTGTTTTACCTCCAGGAAAAAAGATAAACTCGTTTTTCTCCTCGTGCCCAACATGCAGACGCTCAGCTTCGGCATTTTTAAAATAGTACCCATATTGAGCATAAATTGTATTTCTCATAATCAATAACTCATACTCTGTATATTCTTTATCACCATAAAATTCTATGTTACCTATGCTAACAATACTATCAGATCCCATTCCCATAAAATAACATGGCATTCTAACAAATGAATATTTGTTGATGATTCCAAATACAATATTCTTTGTCGGGTTTAGATTTTTGACTTCAATTTGCAGAAAGCCTGAAATTATTCTTACCATCCTATTTTTTTTGTCAAAAAAGAAATCAAGAATATCATTTGTTACCTTTCCTGCTCCAATAACAGACCATTTTGCATGATCTCCAAATACATCACTTACAAAGAAATATTTATTTTTACCCATATCAATTTGTATAGTTAAGTCTTTGATTGTTCCTCCTGCCCATTTTGCTCCGGTTGTTAAAATGTATTTGTAAATCTGATTAAAATCAACATCCCGTGACGCAGGAAATGAATAAGAGTGATTTATTTTATTGATTCCTGGTTGGAAAGTAACAGCAAAAAGATATACAAAAACGCCATAATCAGATTGTGAAAAATGTAATTCTGATGGGTCTTTTAGATCGCAATCCTCACATTTTGCTACTTTTAGTTTGTAAGGGATGATTTTACCACCTTTGATAATCCTAAAATTAGAAATATGGCATATGTTGCAAATAGAATCCGAAACATCACCTGAAGCAGTTGGGGCTTGAAAACCAATTAGTAATTTTCTTTCGATACTATCAAGATTGTTAAATTCAAATTGAATGTTTACATAACAAATATTGTCTATAACTTTAAACGACAGAATTTCCTTGTCAATTGAAATATTTGACTCCTTTATTGGATAAATCATTCCTCCTCGAGATAAATATGTCCCGGAATTTCCAAAAAGCGAAGATACTAGAATGCCTAATGTTAAAATAAGTGTTGTCTTCTTTTTCATTTATTTTGGTTTCTTTGGTTATGTTTTCTTTTATTATTTTCTTTACGCTCCAAATTTTAACATTATTTTGTCCAATCTAGTATGTAAATTGCTGTAAACATAATAACCTACAATTATCCCAAAAGTGTCGGCAATTCCATCATAAATATCCATATTTCTGCCGGGAATAAATTGCTGGATAACCTCAGTTATAAGACCAAACAAAATTGTCCAAATTATTGCGGCAGTAATTTTATTAGTCTTATAATATTTAAAGCAGAGATTTACAGAGAGAATTAGAAATATTGCAAAATGAATAAGTTTATCAAGATTATGTCCGGTACCCTTTCCGTTTACAGGAGCCATTGTAATAAACAGTACGATGATTATGCTAATGATAAAATATCTATTTCTTCGGGTTACGCCCTTTTTGTTACGTTTCATTTTTTTTAACAAAATTTAGTAATGAAAACTGTTTTCAAACTTACTTTTCTATAAATATCCTACAATGTCATAAATTAAATATCCTGAAACTTCATGAATTAATAATGTCCAGCCTTGAAGCGTCTCGGCTTTTGGAATAAATAATTCGTCGAAAGTGAATTTTCGATTACCTGTGTATCTGTCAGTTACAAAAACGTCAAATTCAAAACCTTGCTTTTTGAAGCAGCCCGCAGCTCTTCTCATGTGGTATGCACTTGTTACTAATAAAAATGTCTTTTCTTTAACTTCAGAGTTTAGTGCTTTTTTTGACTCAATAGCATTTTCATATGTGTTTTTCGAAAGCGTTTCGATTAAAATGTCTGACTCCGGTATTCCAAGTACGATAAGATAGTCTTTTAAAATTTCTGATTCCTTATGTTTTTGATTGAAAATCTCACCTGAACCACCGGTAATATAAAACTTGTCAACTATACCTTCTTTATACAATTCGATGGTTTGTAGTAGTCTGTCTGTGGAGGATTTGAAGTTAATTCTCTCATATTTTTCGTCGTAGGTAATCATACCACTTAGTACAATGGCATAATCGTAATTGCTTTTTAATTCTTCTTTTTGCACAGCATCAACTTCCCAAGCACGCATAAATTCGTGAAATATGAACGGATTTGTAAATAGCAGAAGCAAAGATAAGGATACAATACCTAAGTATTTTCGTAGGCGTTTTTCTTTTAAAACAACTGATAGAATAAAAGTGACTAAAATCCATACGATAGGAGATAGTAAATATTGAAAGATTTTAGATAGATAAAAAAACATTAAATTTATGTTTATTTTTATGTAATTTTTAAATGATTCATATTGTATAATCAACAAAATTACTTAATTTTAACCAAAATTATAAAATTATTAAAATAAAAACGGATTAATATGGGAAATAGCAAGTTTGATTTAAACCCTAATGAGTTAGAAAGGTTCTTAAAGAAACCTTCTATAGAATTTACAAAGAAAGATATCGTTGAATTTATAATTGCTAATGATATTGAGATGATAAATTTCAGATATATTGCTAGTGATGGTAGGTTAAAGGCTTTGAATTTTGTGATTAATAGTTTTGAGCATTTAGATCAGATTCTTTCAACTGGAGAACGTGTTGATGGTTCAAGTTTATTCGCATTTATTGGTTCAGGGTCTAGTGATTTGTATATCTTACCTAGATATAGTACAGCTTTTGTTAATCCTTTTGAAGAAACACCTAGTTTAGATATATTATGTTCATATTATGATAATGAAGGTAAACCTCTAGAGTCTTCTCCAGAATATATCTTAAGAAAAGCTCATAAAGACTTTAAAGAAGCAACTGGATATACTTTTAAAGCATTAGGTGAATTAGAATACTATATTATTGCTGATAAGTCGGAAAATGATTGTTTCCCAGCAAAAGATCAAGCAGGATATCATGCATCAGATCCATTTGCAAATTTTGAGTTTCTTCGTAAAGAAGCTATGAGATTAATTGCTATGTGTGGTGGTAAAATAAAATATGGTCACTCAGAGGTAGGTAATTTTACTGATGAGACATTTTATTATGAACAACAAGAAATTGAATTTTTACCTTGTGATGCAGAATCAGCTGTAGATCAAATGGCAATAGCAAAATGGATTCTACGTAAATTAGCATCTGATTATGAGGTTAATTTAAGTTTTGCTCCAAAAATCACAGTTGGTAAAGCTGGTAGTGGATTACATATTCATATGATGCTTGAGAAAGATGGTAAGAATATGATGGTAGAAAATGGTAAATTAAGCGATGCAGCACGTAAAATGATTGCAGGAATTCTTGATTTGTCAGATGCACTTACCGCTTTTGGTAATACAATCCCTACATCTTATTTAAGATTAGTGCCACATCAGGAAGCACCAACAAATATTTGTTGGGGTGATAGAAATAGAAGTGTTTTAGTACGAGTTCCACTTGGTTGGATAGGAACAAATAGAATGATTTATAATACTAATCCACTTGAAAAAGGTGAAATGGATAGCGGTGCTGGAAAGCAAACAGTAGAGATTAGAAGCGGTGATGGTTCAGCTGATATTTATTTGTATGTAGCTTCATTAATTGTTGCAGCTCAGCATGGTCTTGAAATGGATAATGCACTAGAATTGGCAGAGGAATTATATGTAAACGTAAATATTTTTAATGCTGAGCATAAAGATAAATTAGATACTCTTAAAGGACTTCCAACTTCTTGTTACGAATCAGCTAACGCTTTAGAAGCTAAACGAGCATACTTTGAGAAAAACGGATTATTCCAGCCAGGCTTAATTGATAGTGCTTTAAAAGAGCTTAGATCATATAATGATGAAGACTTAAGCGAAAGACTTTATGGTAAGAACGATGAAATCTATGAATTAGTTATGAAACATTTGCATTGTATGTAATAAGAAAACTATTAAAATCTTTTTGTTATAACAACAAATTGAAAGCACATCTAATTGTAATTATTTACCGTTGATGTGCTTTTTATTTTATTCGAAAATAGCTTCTATTCAGAATTTCTGTTCCAATGGGTTACAATCAGGTCAAGTTCCATTATGAGATTATTGTGTAAGCCTTTTAGCTTTTTATAATTGCTAGGATGAAGATTTCTGATTCGGAGTAATCTGTAGTCTTCAAATAAGATATTTAACCATTCAGAGATTACCCTGGCAAGTAAACCAAATATAGGAAGAGATATTGCATAAGCTAGAACTATCCAGAATTTAGGCAGAAATAATGCAAAGATTAATATTTGAATAGCATAAATAATAGGTATTACAAATATTGCCCAACCAAATTTTATGCTGCTGTGAAACTGCTTATCTTTAATTTTTAGAACAAGAATTTTTGGTATGAAGTAAGCCAGAGCGTTATTGATTAATCCATACAGCAAAGCAGGAGTGCTAATTAATAGAATAAATGTATTGATAAGTATTCTGAAAAGACTCAGGAAGGGTTTTTCTACAGATTGGTCAGAGAGCTTATACTTTAATTTTAGTTTCTCGTATTCTTCAACTTTTTGTTGTATTTCAGGCATTTTTTCGGGGTAATCCTTTTCGTATAGTTCTAGTGCCTGAATTGTTATTTTATCGGCTTTAAATTTATTTATCTGAGTTAGTTTTCCGAGTTTAAATTTCCTAACAAGATTTTTAACATATAGTCTCCGTATGCTTTCGTATGTGTCATAAAGCTCTATGCTTCTGATGTCAATCATTAATGGTCTGAGGGCTAAGTCCATTGCATTACGGAGACTAACCATAGCTTTTTGAGGGTTCTCAAAATATTCTTCTTTAAAATCATTTAAAGCTATGGGCTTGCCGTACCTAACATGCAGTATACTTCGCATTCGGTTATATTTACTGTAATATATCCCAACAGGTACTATTTTAAGTCCAAGCTTAAAATCGTTTTTTTCTTCTGCCATAAATGCCAAACGAGGAATTCCCTTTTTTAAGCCTAAGAGTCGCCTTTTGTTTGTATGACGTGCTTCAGGAAAAATCCCTATGTATTGTTTGTTTTCAAGAACTCTTGATGCAATATCGAAAGTAAGGTCATTATTGGTGAGGTTTTCTTTACCATCCCTAATTCTAAAAACTGGTAATATCTTGAGAAATATTAAAAACTTTGCAACAAGTTTATTCTTAAAAATATCAGATCTTGCTAAAAATACAATTTGTCTATTAATAGTAAAAACTACTGCCAATGGATCCATCAATGCATTTTGATGATTTGGAGCAAATATTAGTGGACCTTCTTTAGGGACATTATCAGTTCCTTCTACAATAATGTTTTTGTAAAAAAGAGTGTGCATAAATTCAATAAAATAACTCAAGAAAGTCCAGCTTCTTGAGTATTTAAATAGATGCTTATATTTATTTAATTGCTTTTCCTTCTCCATATACTTGCAATGCTAAGTCCTGCTAAAATATGCCATATCCCCCACCATGCTACTACTATCATCATCCCACCTAAGGCTAATTCTTGTGGGAATATTTTTGGATTAAAAAGTAATACTAAACCTAAACCACTATTTTGAATACCTGTTTCTATACTAATTGTTTTTGAATTTTGAAAATTCAGTTTAAAAAGCTTTGCAAAACCATATCCTGAGCTGATTGCTATTGCGTTATGAATAAAAACGATAAGTAGAACCCATGCAATATATTTAACAAAGTGATCATAATTATTTGCAAACATTATTACTACCATACCCATAAAGAAAATAATCGAGAATATTTTAATAGGTTTTGTGATTTTACTTGTGAGTTTTGGTAAAAAGTGGTTTGTTAACATTCCTAAAAGAATTGGTAATCCAAGTAATATTAAGACTGTTTTAAACATATCTATAGGATTGATACTAAGCTCTTGCAATAGTGGATTATTAGCCCATGGCCCAAGAGTTTCATATGCTTTGCCCCAAATGTAAAAGTTTAGCGGAGTCATTACAACAGCAGAGATTGTAGCAATTGCTGTTAGAGATACAGATAAAGCTGCATTACCTTTACTTAGTGATGAAATGAAATTGGAAACATTCCCTCCCGGACAACTTGCAACTAGAATCATACCCATTGCAACTCCAACAGTAATATTATTCCAAAATGCCATTATTAAAGCAAAAGTTAGAAAAGGAAGCAGCAAGAATTGAGAGATTACTCCGATGATTACTGGTTTTGGCTTTTTAAATAGTTCTTTAAAATGGGATAACTTAATCTCAAGTGCTACACCAAACATAATAATTGCAATTGTTATGTTAAGAACAATTAAACCACCTGTACTAAAATCCAGCTTGGCAGAATCCATTGCTTGTAAAGCTTCTAGCATAATCTTTTTTTGCAAATATAATAAATGTTTAAAACTTGGGCTATTTTCTGTCTTCAATTGTGGCTAAAACAATTTAATAGCTTGATAATTAGTTTATCTTTTAATAAAAGTGTGGTTGATAAAGAAAATATTTGTAATTTTGAATAATTATTTGTTACAGTATGAAAGAAAGGGAGATTCAGATTAACTACAGAGAATTTGGTCATGACGAATTAGGTGACAGTGATAAGCATTTATTGGATGTCGCTCTGGATGCAGCAAAAAATGCATATGCTCCATATTCTAATTTCAGAGTCGGGGCTTCTGTATTACTTAGTGACGGTACTGTTGTTAGTGGAAATAATCAGGAAAATGCAGCATATCCTTCAGGTTTATGTGCCGAAAGAGTTGCTCTTTTTTATGCAAATTCAAATTATCCTGATAAATCAGTAGAGTGTATAACTATTGTAGTAATAAGTCCTGATAATAAGATTATTGATCAGGCAGTATCACCTTGTGGCTCTTGTAGGCAAGTAATAGCCGAAACTGAAATGCGCTACAAAAAGGAAATACGAATTTTGCTGGTGTCAAAGAATACAATTCTGGAATTCAAATCAATTGAAGATTTACTGCCATTAAGTTTTAAACAAAAAGATTTGTTAACTCGTTAATGCGTTTTTGATTTTAAGGAGCTTTACTAATAAATCTTCCAGTAATTCCAGTTTTAGCATATTTGCTCCATCCGATTTAGCTATTGATGGATTGGGATGTGTTTCGATAAATAACCCATTTACACCTACTGCTATTCCGGCTTTTGCCATTGCTTCTATCATCTCCGGCATTCCTCCGGTAACTCCACTACTCTGATTTGGTTGCTGTAAACTGTGAGTTACATCTAGAACAACAGGATATCCGAATCTTTGCATTGTTGGAATACTTCTGAAATCAATAATCAAATCTTGATAGCCAAAACTATTGCCTCTTTCAGTTAATAATATATTGTTATTTCCGGCTTCTGCTACTTTTTGTGCAGCAAATTTCATAGCTTCAGGAGAAAGGAATTGCCCTTTTTTTATGTTGATATATTTTCCTGTTTTAGCTGCGGCAACTAATAAATCGGTTTGTCTGCAAAGAAAGGCGGGTATTTGAATTATATCTGCAACTTGTGCAGCAAAAGCTGCTTCTTTCGGTAAGTGAATATCAGTGCAGATTGGTAAGTCAAGTTCAGATTTTATTTTTGATAAAACAGCTAATGCTTCTTCATCACCTATGCCTGTAAAAGAATTTAATGAGGATCTGTTGGCTTTTCTGTATGATGATTTGAAAATTAACTGTATCTCCAGTTTGTTGCAAACAGTTTTAAGGTGTTTTGCAGTATTATAAGTTATCTCTTTATTTTCAACTACACATGGGCCAGCTATGAGAAAAAAGCTGTTTTTATTTTCCTTTATCTTGAAAGTATTCATAGATTTTTTTTGCCAAAGTTAACAAAAACTGTAAAATCTAATACTTGTAATCTAACGAAATGCTAAACAAAATATTTTCT
>CAZUQY010000139.1:0-7975 GCA_964622935.1 uncultured Bacteroidales bacterium
TCTCAACCTTTATCATGTTGATGTGACCGTAATCTTGTGAGGAATATACTGATAACATATAACTACCTGGCCTTGCTGTTTCAAATTCAAACTTATGCACTCCGGTCGTTAAATAATAAGGTTCTTGAATTAAGTTTCGTCCTGTAATATCACAAACATTTATTAAATAGTTTTCTGCATTTGCAATATTCATTTCAATATTAGTATAGTCAGAAAATGGGTTAGGATAATTCTGTTTTATCTCAAATGCACTATTAGAAGTAAAATCAGAAGAAATAGAATTTAATGTGATATTTAGAACAGTGTCAGGGAAATATAACACGGTATCACAATTTTTGCTTGTATTAGTTATTGTTATACTATCAAGTGGGTGATAAGCGCATTGTAAATTAGAAGTGAAAGTGAGGGTAACGTTCTGCCCAAATAATGCTTGGATATAAACAATTAAGACTAATGTAAGTAATAACTTGAATTTCATTGAAAAATAATTATTACTACAAATATAGTCATATTATCTGAAAATAAATTCAAAACCAATTTTCGTAATTAATTACACTTCTAAAAAGAATAAATTAATTCGTTATACTGTTTGTGTAAAACACAGCAATAAACTTCATAAGACTGCCATATTCCATAGCTAGTATATGTTCATTATTTTGTAGATAACTTTCCATTTCAATCCCCCAAATTTTTATTACTTTTACAACAAACATTACTTTCTTTATTCTAATGGATGAGAAACAAAATACGAAATCAGTAGAAGAATCTAGTTGAGATTTTTTAATGAATAAATAAAATAGTAATGAAAAGACTTACATTATGAACTTTGAACGCCCCGAAAAATGTATTATTACCAATTTACCAACCCATGAAGCAAATCAAAGTGTTAATGGCTGGTGCTATGATATCCTTATTCAAGGTGAGCAACATAGAATAATTATTGATAATAATTTTGAGATATGGCAAAATGAAGAATTTTATTTGAAAAACAAACATTTAATTGCTGGTGCAATTCTAAATAGAAACGAATTATTTAGAAGCACTCCTAATTATAGTATTACTATTTCTAAAGTTTGGTTGCAAGAGAATATTTCTAAAATAGTATATCCAAAACAAGCGAATGAGAAAATTGATTTTATTTTACAGCATATTTACAAACGACAAACATTCGATGGTGAGATAATTAGAACTCATGAACTCAAATCAGGTGCTTTTACAAGTATATATTATTTATATTATTTGCGAAATATGAAAGAATTAATGTTCTACATTGACTCAATGATTGAACAAAGTTTAATTTGGACTAAAAAATCAACAGCTGGTGGTATTGCGGGAATCCAAATATCTGTTAAAGGCCTTACTTACTTAGCAGATTTACATCAACATCATGAGAGTTCCAAAAATTGCTTTATTGCCATGTCCTTTTCTAAAGGTGCTAAAGTAATTCGTGAAACAATAAGAAATGCTGTTTTAGAAACTGGATTCACTCCTGTTATCATTGATGAGCAACATATTGATTCGGATCAAACAATAAATGATGCAATAATTGCAGAGCTTAAAAAAGCAAAATTTTGTATTGCTGATTTTTCAGAACAAAAGAAAGGCGTATATTTTGAAAGTGGTTTTGCTTTGGGGCAAGGCAAGAAAGTTATTTACTGCTGTTCAAATACAGATTTTAATGATACGCACTTTGATACGAACCATTTTGCACATATTTTATATGATAATCATTCAGAATTAGAAACGAAATTAGTAAATAAAATTGAGGCTTGGATAAAATAATAGAACCTATGAACTACTCAAAACAATATTTTTCAAAAGAAATAGAAGATTTAACATGGCCTGATATCGAAACATTTTTCTCAGAAGAGATTAAAAAAGAATATAAAGTTTTTTGTGATTTTATTTTGCACGTATTAAAATTCTATTTATATTTGCATACCAAACGGTCGGTTTTATGAATGATACTAGACAACATATTTTGCAGATATCTTTAATCTTATTCTTACAGAAAAGTTTTAAAGAGGTTACTATGAGAGAGATTGTGGAGAAATCTGGATTGTCAAAAGGTGCATTTTATCACTATTTTAGAAGCAAAGAAGACCTTTTTAAAGAAATAGTTACAATGTTCTTTACAATGGGAAGAATCGATTATTCTAAATTCGATTCAGATTCTTTTAATACTTTTTATAATCAATATTGTGACCATATTGATAATTCTATGAATAGAATTAACTCAATGTTTGATAGTGGAGATAAGATGAGTCCAAACATTTTTATGATTCTTTTTGATGCTATTGGAAAGTTCCCAGAGTTTTTAGAAATGGAATTAGATAATTATCATGTGGAGTTAAGGGAATGGATCAGAATAGTATCAAAAGCTAGAGAAGAAGGCGAAATTACTTCATTATCAAGTGATGCTCAAATTGCTAAACTATTCTTGTATTGTACTGATGGTGTGTTTATTAGATTTGTGAACAGTGCTCAGAGTGCTAATTATAAAAGCGATTTATTAAGTGCGTTTGATACTATTTATAATGGAATCAAAGTGTGATTTTTTTTGCAATAATACATACCGAATGTTCGGTTTGTTATGCTTAATCTAAATGAAATATGGAATTATGAAAGATGTAATTGTAACAGAATCTCTATCAAAGATTTATAAACAGGTAACAGCTGTGTCAAATATCTCTTTGAATGTGAGAAAAGGGGAGATATACGGATTTTTAGGCTTAAATGGAGCAGGAAAAACCACCACCATTCGAATGTTATTAGGAATGATAAATCCAAGTGGAGGGAATGCTTTTATAAATGGTAAAAAGATTAGTTCCGGTAGCACAGCAATATGGAAAGAAGTCGGATATCTGGTTGAAATTCCATACGCATATCCTGATTTGACTGTAAGAGAAAATTTAGAAATTGTAAGGCGTTTACGTTTTTTAACTGATAATAAGGCTGTTGATGATATAATTGATAAGCTAAAGCTAACAAAGTACTCGAATTTTAAGACAAAGACTCTTTCGTTAGGCAATGCACAAAGGCTTGGACTTGCAAAAGCTTTAATTCATAATCCATCAGTTCTAATAATTGATGAACCTTCAAATGGTTTAGATCCTGCAGGTATGCTAGAAATACGAGAGTTGCTTTCTGATTTGGCATTAAATCAAGATGTTACAGTGTTTATATCAAGTCATATTTTAGGTGAAATTTCAAAGTTCACTTCTCGTATCGGAATTATTCATGAGGGAGAATTGATACAGGAGTTAAATACAAATAAACTTGAGGAATTGTGCCAAAAGCGCTTAATCTTAGAAACCAGCAATAACAATAAAGCTATTGAACTCCTTATTGCTAATGATTTCGAATCAGAGCAATTAGTAGAATCGCAAATTGCAATTTCTTCTAATAATGCAATTGTAAAACCATCAACTGTAGCAAATTTGATTGTGTCTAACGGATTGGAATTGAATTCTTTACATATTGTAGAAGAAGATCTGGAGTCCTATTTTTTAAGAGTTGTGAAATCTCAAAATAATTGATTATGAAAAACTTAACAACAGCTATTTATACAGAATATATGAAAGTCCGCAAATCTAAGATATTGTGGATTACGTTTATCTTTTTTGCCTTTGTTCCTTGCATGATGGGGCTTATGATATTTGTGGTAAGGCATCCAGAACTAACAGATAAGTTTGGTTTAATTGCTGCAAAGGCATCTTTATTTGGAGATGCAGATTGGAATGGATTCTTTGATATTGTCAACCAAATGCTTGCTACAGTTGGATTTATCGGTTTTGGTTTTGTAAGCGCATGGGTTTTTGGCAGAGAGTATATGGAAAAAACATTAAAAGACATTCTTGCTTTACCAATATCACGGACTTCGATAGTATTAGCAAAGTATATAGTAATCTTTGTGTGGTGCCTAATTTTGGCAATTATTCTTTTCGTTATTTCCTTTATTGTGGGTAAAATTATTGGCTTAGATAATTGGTCAACTAGCTTACTATTAGAAGCGTTCACTAGATTCTTCTTTATTGCTTTTCTTACATTTATTGTGAGCTCACCTGTTGCTTATTTTGCAAGTATGGGAAAAGGAATAGTTGCACCAATAGGATTTGTAATTTTATGTCTAATAATTGCTCAATTTGTTGCAATTGCAGGACTTGGTGCTTTCTTTCCATGGTCTATTCCTGGATTACTTTCAGTTCCTCCAAATACAGATGGAATGCAATTATATTGGTCGAGCTATGTGATTGTTGCAATTATAGGCATTTTAGGCTATTTAATGACCATTTACTATTGGAAGCGTGCAGATCAGCATTAGGAGAGTTTGTTTTACCCTTAATACCCTTAATTTAATTTCTCCTCTTCCAATATCATTATAGGTGAGTTTTGTAGGAATTGTTCTACTTATAGATAAAGGTTTTCTGCCATTATTCTACTTCGCCCAGAAGTTCTTGTGTGTCTTGCAATAGCTTCTTAGTTTTCAAGAAATTGGAAAATGGTGTAGCTACTTCTATACACTTTTTAGACATCTTTGTTTTCCAGTCTTCTTTAATCGCTTTGATAACTGCTTTTGCAAGGTTCTCACTAAAAACTTGTATATCATCATTTTCAGGCACTAAAAAGCCAACTTCATTCGTCATAAAATCTCTTGGTCCACCGGAATCAGCACCAATTACAGGAATTCCGCATGCCAGAGCCTCAATCAACACCATTCCAAATGGTTCTGCTTTAGATGGAAAAGTGCAAACACTTGCAGCGGCGAATAAGTCTGCTAATTCTGGCTGCATCAGTGGTCCGACAAAAAATGTGTTCTTGTTTCCGAGGCTTTCATTTAAATTCTGCAATTCAATATTGTATTCTTTTTTCTGTTTTCCGATAATCAAAGTTAAAAGCTCGTCTCCAAATTCTGCCTCCCAAATTTTGGCAGCACGCAACACAGCGTCAATACGCTTCCATCCAACAAATTGTCCGACAAAAACGACCATATGTTTGTAATCTGTTCTTAAATCAAAGGTTGTTTCTTCGCTCAAGCCCAAGTGTTTTAAGTTAGCTTCCTTCAAAACATCTTGCAGTTTCATCTCAGGGCGTGGGATAAAACAATTATTAAACCCAGGATTTGCCAAAATGAACTTTTCCTTATCAAATTTTGGAAATAGCTCGGAGAATACATCCATGTTCTCTTCAGAAATGGCATAAGCTAGATTTGCATTTCCAGGTTTGCTGCAATCGTCAAAAACCTCAAGTTCAGTGAGTTGTTTGTGAAATGAGGAAGGCCATATTCTATCTGAGGCTAAGAGTTTACCGGATTTGACCAGCTCAATTTCTTGTAGTTCGTTTTTCATCATTATCATAGCAGTACCATGCAAGAAGATGACAATAGGAGGAACCGTCAAGTCATTTGCAGCTCTTCTTTCCATTACCTTTTTAGCGATAATGCTGTTAATGGCAGTGTGGTGTGCAATAAATAGCTGTATCTCGGAACCTGCTTCAAAGGTGTTCTCAATGTCCAACATATAGTCGTAAACAAGTTGCTCATGGTCGGAAATGAATTTATCCACATACTCATCACTTACTCCGCCCCAACGGTGCCCATTGGGATGGCTATATTCAGGTACTTCAGAATCCATTTCGTAGATCCTGACATCATTCCTGTTCAGGTCTATATTCTTTTGGCGGGCAAAACCGGAAGGAAATATGGAATAACTGGCTACTTTATCCATCACATTAAAAACCTCATGTTGAGCCTCGTGTAAAATTCCCGATCCCGAGGTGGCCTCATTTGGAGCTTGCCAAGGATAGGAGCCCAATTGAAAAATTACAAAATTTTTGGAGGAATCTGTTTTGCTTTTTGCTTGCGGTTCGTTATTCATAAATATAGCTTTATTTAATTTGAATATTGATACTGGCTACTTTCTAAGTCTTTCTTTAAAAACCAATATGCAATTTAGTCTTTATATAATTTTCGACTCTCAAATTTAATGAAAATATTTAAAATTTCCTTATTAGGAAGGGATGTCGATTAAGAATTATCAATCTTTATTAATAAAAAAGAGCCTATTAAAACTAATAGGCTTTGGTGATGCAATGATGTTGCAAAGCAATATTATTCTACTGTAACATTTGTTGCATTCAAACCTTTAGGAGTTTCTTCAACATCATAGCTTACTTTGTCGCCTTCATTGATCTCATCATTTAATCCATTTTGATGTACAAATACATCTTTCCCACCATCATCAGGTGTAATAAATCCAAATCCTTTTGAATTATTAAAAAACTTTACTGTTCCGTTACTCATAATAAATAATTTTAATTTAATAAAGAACAAAGTTAGTATTATATCCTTTATCTGATTGGATTATGCATCATTATTTTATTTCTTGTGATATCTGTTTCGCTAAACTGCGTTTTAATACAGTATGTTTAATAATTGCTTGACTTGTTGCAATTCCTGGTTTGCTTTTCGTTCCTCCAAATACAGATGGAATTCAATTGTATTGGTCAAGCTATGTTATTATTGCAATTACAGGCATTTTAGGCTATTTAATGACTATTTATTATTGGGAGAGGGTAGGTCAGCATTAAATTATAATATAAGCCAATAGTATACACTAATCTGCATTATTACTTTCCCGAGTTTCTGGACAGGTAGTGAGGACTTAGTTGTTCAACGACATAGCACTCACGAATATCATTGAAATAATAACAAATGAGTAACCCGTATGTGCGATGGTGTGAGAGGCTCTCCGATAGGTATTTATGCATATCGGAAGTCTACTCGATTAGCAAGCGTATTATTAATTCTTTAATTCTTTTGGAGTTAACTCCTCAATAAATTTTGCATCAACCCAATAAATATCCATATTATCTGATTTGGCACTTGTGAAAAACAAATATTTACCATCAGGAGAAACAATGGGCCAAGTATCATATTTGTTAGAATTAATAAGTGGCCCTAAATTTTTACCTATAGTCCAGTTGTTATCTTTTTGTCGAAAACTGATATATAAATCAATTTCACCATAACCTTCTTCTTGTTCGGCTGAAAATATGATATAACTTTCATCGGGTGCAATAAAGGGAGTGCTTCCTTTAAAACCTAAATTAAGCTTCTCAGGCAAAGTATATTTCTCGTTTACATACTTTGAATAAAATATACCTCCGCCATCTTTTTCAGAACAGAAGTATAAATTGCCATTCTTGGCTGAAGAAATATGCCAGAATTTGTTCATGCCATTTATTATCGAATCGATTAATTGTGGCTCACTCCAGCCTGTCTCTTTTTTTTCAGAAAACATTATTAAATGTTTATCTCCATCATATCCTTCGGCTGATCTCCATCCTGTGAAAAAGATTTTTTTACCATCAGGTGTAAAAAATGGATTGCCTTCATTTTGTCCTAATGAAAAAGATGCAACTTCTGGAGTTGTCCATTTATTATCTTCTAGTCTCATGGTCATGATTTTTTTTCGAAATGGATCATTATATATGATGGCCCAAAAAACTTCTTTACCATCTGGTGAAAAAGAGGGTGTTCCGTGTTGAGTAAGATCGGTTGAAATAATACCTGGCGCGAATATTTCTACTGTTGTTTCTGGAGGTTTTTGTCCAAGATAACTTCCTTCTAAAGAATGAAGAGTATTATCTTTTATTTCATTATCTTGAGAATGAATCATATTCGGAAATATCAACATTCCCAAAAATAAAATAATTATTAATTTTTTATTCATTGTCTTAATTTTTATTTGCTTGGTAACGTTTCAAAAAAAATGGCCGCTTTCGAAGCACTTTTGTATCATTCTGTTATGTCGCTTATTTCGTTTCACTTTCGCTCAAAATTAATAAAAATCTGGCTTAAATTTATTTGGTGTTAGCAAACGTAATTATTTTTATTCTAAAATTTTCCAATCAAATACAACAAGGTTTATAGTTGTATCTGTTTGAACTTCAAATTCGATTTCCTTAATCCTGT
>CAZUQY010000140.1:0-7965 GCA_964622935.1 uncultured Bacteroidales bacterium
TCGGTTTCGATTGTTACAGGATTTAAGAACGAAATATCCGAAAAGGTTATTGGTTTTGGTTCGCATCTTCAGATTGTAAATTTTGATAATAACTCATCGTATGAGACATTTCCAATAACTCAAAATCAAGATTGGATTGATGATATCACAGCAATTGATGGAATTAGTTCTGTTAACCGGTTTATTGTTAAGGCAGGAATTGCAAAAACTGAGGAGAATCTGCATGGAGTTGTATTTAAAGGTATCGATACCGATTATAATTGGAAATTTTTTCAGCAGTATTTAATCGAAGGTGACACATTGGTTATTATTGATACTGTGAAATCAAACGATATTGTAATTTCTCAGTATGTTGCAAATGTTTTAAATCTTAAATTAGGGGATAAAATTGGAGCATATTTTATACAGGATCCTCCACGTATGAGAAAGTTTACAATTACAGGTATTTATAATACTCAACTTGCCGATCTCGATAAGTTGTTTGTGTTGGTTGATATAAAACACTTGCGTAAACTTAATAATTGGGAGGATGATCAGATAACAGGTTTTGAAATTCAGGTTGAAGATTTTTCGAATCTTATAGAATATGAGAAAGAGGTGAATCGAATGGTTGGAAACAATTTTAGTCCGGATGGAAGTTTGTTGCAGGTTAAAAGTATTAAGGATGAGTATCCAGGCATATTTGACTGGTTATCATTGTTGGATATCAATGTTTGGATTATTTTGATACTTATGCTCGCTGTTTCAGGTTTTAATATGGTTTCAGGATTACTGGTAATTATTCTGGAAAGGGTTAATATGATTGGAATAATGAAAAGCATGGGAGCAAGGAATATTCATATTGAAAAGGTTTTTATTTATTTAGCTGGTTTTCTGATAAGTCGTGGTTTGATTTTTGGTAATGTGATTGGGATTGGGTTATGCCTTATTCAGAAGTGGACCGGATTAATTACACTAGACCCGGAGTCATATTATGTTTCGGTTGTACCAGTTAATTTAGATATTCTAAATATTTTGCTTTTAAATGTTGGGATACTTGTTGTTACTGTTTTAATTATGACGCTTCCTGCAATGATAGTATCGAAGATAAGTCCTGCAGACTCTATAAGGTTTAATTAAATTGATTTTTTTATGGTTTATATTCAACTTGCTGTAGCTCCTGTAATTGTAATATTGGCGTATATTTACTATCGCGATAAATACAATAAAGAACCATTTTGGTTACTTTTCTTATTATTTATTGCAGGAATGTTTTCAGTACTACCTGTTCTTGGAGTGGGGCACTTGTCAGATTACTTTACTAGTTATTTTAGAGGATTATACCGTACTGCATATACTGCATTTTTTCAGGCAGGTTTTATTGAAGAATTTTGGAAGTTGTTTTTTACTTTCATCATAGCCTGGTGGGCAAAAGCATTTGATGAGCGTTTTGATGGGATTGTTTATGCTGTAACTGTTTCTATGGGCTTTGCACTTGTTGAGAATATCCTTTATGTTACAGGTTACGGTTTGACTACCGGGTTAATTCGTGTTATTACTGCGGTGCCAGCGCATGCTATTTTTGGTATTAGTATGGGGTATTATCTCGGTCGAGCAAAATTCGACACAAAGTTAAAAGCATTGTACCTGATATTAGCATTTGTTGTTCCTTGGCTGATGCATGGTATCTACGATTTTCTTATAATGTCAGGAGTAACATGGATGGTGTTTGCTTTTATCGTATTTCTAATTTTAATGTATGTTTATGGTTTTATCAGACTTAAACATCTTGCAAAGTATAAAGTCAAACCCGAAGAACCAGTTGTAAATTTAAATACTAATAATATGGATAATAATAATCCTGATTCAGGAAATTCAGAAGGGTATAATAACCAGCAGGAAAGAGGATTTAATGTTGGGCAAGATTCTGCAAATGATAATAATACTTATGCAGATACAGAATATTCATATCAGCACAATCAACAACAAGCAGACCCTGTTGTAAACGAAAATTTTCAGAATCCTCAACAGAATAGTGGTTTTAATACAGGACATACTAATCTGCCTGTAAAAAATAACCTTGAGACACTCGCCATATTATTTTATGTATGGGGTGGCTTAAAATTATTTGCTGCGCTGTTTGTACTTATTTATGTGATAGTTGGTGCTGGGATGTTTGCAGGAGGTATTTACGATGGTGATTCTGAATTGCAAATAGTTGGTGGAGTATTCTTCCTTGTTGGAATTTTTAGTTTTTTATTAGTTGTTGGAATCGGTATTTTAAATATTTTATGCGGGAGGTATTTGCAACAAAAGAAGAATCGTATTTTTTGCATGGTAATGTCAGGTTTAGCTTGTTTAAATGCTCCATTGGGAACTCTATTAGGTATTTTTGCTATAATAGAAATAGAAAAACCAGAGGTAAAAAGTTTATTTGAAGTAAAATCCTGATTTAGGGATTCTTAGATAATAAATTAATAGAATTTGCTGATTATCTTTTAAGATAACTTAATAGTTCGTTAGATTTTATTTTGTTTTGTTCGCCGCTTATCATATTCTTAACTGCTACAGTTTCTGTATTAAGCTCTTCTTCTCCAATAATTATAACAAATCTTATATTTTTATTGTTTGCGTATTTGAATTGCTTGTCGAGTTTAGCTTTTTGTGGAAATACTTCACAGCTAAATCCAGAACATCTTAGTTCTTTAGCAAGTTCAAGACATTTTAACTCTTCTGTATGGCCAAAATTAACAAATAATACATCACTTGTTTTAGATGTGTTTTCAGGAAAAATATCCAATTGTTCCATTACATCGTAGATTCTATCTGCACCAAATGAGACTCCAACTCCCGAAATGTCTTTCATCCCAAAAACTTCGGTAAGGTTGTCGTATCTGCCACCTCCGCATATGCTGCCAATTTGAACATCATCAGATTTTACTTCAAAAATAGCTCCTGTATAATAGTTTAACCCACGAGCTAGACTTAAATCTAGTTCAATATTTGCTTTTAAATCAAAGCTTGAAATATAATCAAAAACGGTTTTTATTTCTTCAATTCCTTTAGCACCGGTTTCGGATTCAGAAATCATATAGCTTAAGAAATCAATACTTTCCTGAGTGTTTCTTTTTACTGTTAAAATAGGTTTAAGTTTTTCGATAGCATCATCTGATAATCCGTTTACTTTTAGCTCTTCAGCTACTTTATCTATTCCGATTTTATCAATTTTATCCATTGCAACAGTGATCGGAATAAATTTATCTTCTTCACCAATTGTTTCAGCAATGCCTGCTAATACTTTTCTGTTATTAATCTTAATAGTTATGTTTACATTTAATGATTTGAAAACATCATCAATAATTTGAATTAGTTCAAACTCATTTAATAGTGAATTAGAACCGATAACATCAACATCACATTGAAAGAACTCGCGATAACGCCCTTTTTGTGGTTTGTCTGCTCTCCATACCGGCTGAATTTGGTATCTCTTAAAAGGGAAGCTAATCTCGTTTCTATGTTGTACTACATATCTTGCAAAAGGCACTGTGAGGTCGTATCTTAATCCTTTATCAGAAATATTGTTTGTAATTGCAGAAAGATTCTCTTCTGAAATTGTGGTATTACCAATTTTATTTAAATAGTTACCGGAATTTAAAATCTTAAACAAAAGTTTATCACCTTCATCGCCATATTTACCCATCAAGGTAGATAGATTTTCCATGGCAGGAGTTTCGATAGGGGAATAACCATATTTTTTAAACACAGATTTAATTGTGTCGAAAATATAATTTCTTTTCACCATTTCGATTGGACCTAAATCTCTCGTTCCTTTAGGTATAGATACTTGTTGAGCCATTTGTGCAATTTTAAACGTTAAATCTTATGTGAAGAATATCTCCATCTTGAACGATATAATTTTTTCCTTCAACATGAAACTTTCCTGCATTTTTTACAGCATTTTCAGTGCGTAGTTCAATAAAATCTTCATATTTCATTACTTCGGCACGGATAAAACCTCTTTGTAAGTCGCTGTGGATGGTTCCAGAAGCTTCAGGAGCATTCATTCCTTTTTTTATTGTCCAAGCTTTAATTTCCTTTGGGCCGACAGTAAAAAAAGAGTGTAGGTTTAATAAATCATATGCCTCACGGATTATTATGTTTACACTCGGTTCGGTTAAACCATAATCTTCAAGGAATTCTAGTTTCTCTTCTAAAGTCTCAAGCTCAGAAATTTCAGATTCTAATGCAGCTGCAACAGTTAGGACTTTTACATTCTCTTCAGTAATAGCTTCTTTTACAGCTTCTACATATTTGTTTGAAGATTTTATAGCAGCTTCATCAATGTTACAAACAAACATTACGGGTTTCATAGTTAGTAATGATAGGTCTGCTACATATTTTTTCTCATCATCTTTAACAGGAGCGGTTCTTGCATTTTGCATATTTTCGAGATGTTCGCTATAAACTTTCAAAACTCCAATTGCAATTTTAGCATCTTTGTCACCGGTTTTAATAAGTTTTTCCATTCTTACAATTTTCTTTTCAACCGATTCCAAATCCTTTACCTGTAGTTCGAGATTTATTGTTTCTATATCTCTGACAGGATCAACAGACCCTTCGATATGAGGTAAATTATCATCATCGAAACATCTAATAACGTGTATAAGAGCATCGGCATTCCTGATGTCAGCTAAAAATTGATTGCCAATGCCTTCGCCATGACTCGAACCTTTTGTTAGTCCTGGAATGTCAACGATATCGACGGTTGCAGCAACAAGTTTCTCAGTTGGTTGAAGCTTTTCAAGCATTTTAAGTCTCGAGTCAGGCACATTTATTACTCCAATGTTTGATTTATTGCTGGCGAATGCAAAATTTGTTGTTTCAGCTTTTGTGTTAGACATACAGTTAAACAATGTCGTTTTACCACAATTTGCTATACCTATAATACCACAATGTAATCCCATCTTTACTTTTTTATTTTCTTTGCAAAAATAGGTTTTTTAAATGAACTTTCAAATCAGAAAAATTGATAGTTTTAACGGCTAACAATTGCTTGAAAATCCAAAATCCATATTTTATAGACACTCTATCTCTCAATGTCCTTTCCTCCATGAGTCATGAATAATATCTAAAAAGTTTAAGCCCAACAATTAAACAACCTTTTTGTAAACATTTCGTTAAATAATTATAGTTTAAAGTTAAAATAAAGCGTTTATTAATAAAAGAATTTTTTGATTAGCGATTTTAAATTATTTTTGTTAAAAATTAGATACATGAGTAAACGAATATTAATTACTGTTTCTGTTTTTGTCTCGCTAATTTATTTGAGTTCGTGCGGAGGAGGCAGTTCTGGTCCTGCAAGCAATCCTGTAATGTATGGCATGGTAAATAGTTCTAATTGGCGAAGTTCTGATCCTCATGCAATATTGACAGATTATGCAATTAAGGTTTATGGCACTTCAGCTAATGGACAGACAATTATTATTAATGTAAGCTCTGCAGAAATTGGTGAATATTCTATGAACCTGACTAATGGGAATTATGCTGAGTTTATTCCAAATATGAGTGCAAGTGCTACAAGATATTCTACAGCTAATAGTGAAAATGGAACAGGATTTGTCAGAGTTTCCTCGATTGACGAAGAAGCTAGAACAATGAGCGGAAGTTTTTACTTTAAAGCTTATAGAACTTCAGATAATACTTTTAGATCAATAGCAGATGGGAATTTCTCTAATGTCCCATATCAATATTACAATGTTTCTGATACATCATCATTTGATAATATTTTTATCTTTTCTGATCATGTTCAACAATGGACTGCAGCAGAAATTACTGCTATTAGAAACGATACAGCAATAATAATAACAGGTGAAATTGATCAAAATCAAGCATGGCAAAGTGTAACATTATGGTTACCACCTACACTTAGTGCCGGAGTGCAGTATATTACCTCAGATGGCCCTATTTTTGCTGAATTTCAGAATGGATTTTATAATTATTCTGCTGTCAATGGTTCGGTTACAATTATTGAGAATAATGAATCTGAGCATATAGTTCGTGGAACATTCTTCTTTAACTATCTTGATAATGAAGAAGAGACGATGTCAATTACTGAAGGTCAATTTGAGGTTCAGTATGAAGATTTGACGGAAACTACTCCTTAATCCACATTTTAATAAAACAGAAATAAGACAAAATATTATTTGCTAGGGGCTGGCCCTTTGGGTTTATTCCTTTTAGGACGTGTCGTCTTCTCAAATTTAATGTATCTGAAATATAGTGCTGGGGAGAGAATATTCTTTATTTTTTCGTCTCGTGAGTTTTCAAGTTTCTCAATCTTTGCTTTGTCGGGACTTGCTCCATTAACATTTCTCATCATTTGATCCATGTCAGTAAAAAATACTCTAAAAGCATTTTTAATTGCGGTTTTTTGCTCAAAAGTTATTTCTAATTGGTTACAAATTTTATTATCTATCATTTCTAGTCTTTCTTGAATAGAAGGTTGTTTTGGAGGTAAAGGGTGTTGATTTATTTGCGAAAAAAGAGGAGAGAATGTAAGCACTAGGATGAATAAAAGTATAGTGTGGGAATATTTTCTCATAACTTAAAAATTATTTTAATAGGACTTTTTAAAAAAAAAAGATAACTAAAAGTTCTTAATAGTTTAAGTGATAAATTAATCAAGCTTGTCAGCACCTTCACATTCGTAAAGAGACATCTTTGCAGCAATGAAATCCTCGTAAATTATTTCAAGGTCTTCATGATTGTCTTCAATGTAGTTCTCAATAGCTTCTTGTCCTTCTTTATTTTCTGCGTATTTCTTGTCAATCTCTTTTTCTATTTCGTCGAGTTCGTAGGCTGAGTTTTTTAGTTTTTTAATTTCGTTATCGTCAAGGACCTTATCTTTTGCAGCTTTTACAGCTAATTTTGTGTAGTCCTCAATTGATCTGATTATTTTCTTTATATCAGTAATATATGGGTCAATTTCTTCTTTGGTTTCTTTTTGATTATCATTATTGTTTTTAGGTTTCTCGTTATTGCATGATGATATCGTAAAGGCAAAGAGGAGGGAGCATAAAATAAGAGTTGAATTTTTCATAATAAATATTTTCTCAGGTTTGTATATTTATCAAATATCAGAATAGAAATCTATAAAAAAAAAGACCGTTTTTAATAAAACAGCCTTTTTTTATTTCTTTTAAGCTAATAACTATTCTAGTTTGTCAGCACCTTCACATTCGTAAAGAGCCATCATAGCTGAGAAGAATTCTTCGTAGACCTTTTCAAGATCTTCTTTATTGTCTTCCATGTACTTGTCAACTTTTTCTTTTCCTTCTTTGTCCTCTTTGTACTTGTCATCCATCTCTTTTTCAAACTCGTCAAGTTCTTCACCTAATTTTTTTAGATCTTCGATTTCGCCATCGTCAAGTTTTTTGTCATCTGCAGCTGCTTTAGCTACTTCTGTGTACTTTTCGATTTTCTTAATCATTTTTTTAGCGTCAGCTTCTGGTCCACCGCAAGATGCCAAAGTAAGAATAAAAGCTGCTAAGCTTAATAAAATAGCGATTTTTTTCATAATTGATAAAATTTAAGTTTATAAAATTATTTAAAGTGTAAATTAAAGCAAATTTTTATTATTTTCAAACAAATATATAAAGAATTTATTAAAAAGAATTCGTTAATTACTTTTGAATTACTTATTCTAGGTTTTCAGCACCTTCGCAATCCCATAGAGACATTAATGCTTTGGTATATTTTTTAACGATTTCAGTATTTTTTTCTTCAGCAAGGTAATCTTCCGCTTCTTTTGTTGCATTTTCATCCTTTTCATATTTTTTATCCATTTCATCACCGAATGCTTCAATATCTTTCATAATTTCATTTAGTTCTTCAATCTCATTTTCATCGAGAATCTTATCTTTTGCCGCGTCAACAGCTACTTCTGTGTAATCCTCGTACATTTTAAGCATTTTTTTTACATCAGAT
>CAZUQY010000141.1:0-7907 GCA_964622935.1 uncultured Bacteroidales bacterium
CGTACAAGAGTGGAAACATTCAAATAGCCGCATTGTCTGGGATTTCATATAAACCATTCTTAAAAAAACATAAAGTGAATTATATTAAACTTTATAAGAGCTCTGGAAATTTGGTTATAGATTATGATGAAGACAATGATCAAAAAGTAATAAATGTAAGAGAACATTTATTAAAATAAACTATATTTGAGATTAATTAAACACAGTAATATGAAAAAGATACTTACTATTTCGGCAATATTATTAAGTCTGGCACTTGTTTTTGGCAGTTGTGCATCTAAGAGATACACAAGGAAGGCATCTAAGCTTGAAGCATTAGGTCAGTATTCAGAGGCAGCAGATTTATATTATCAAGCAGTTATTGCTAAAAAAACAAATATTGAAGCAAATTCAGGATTAAAAAGAACCGGACAAATGACATTAAGCAAGAAGCTGTCGGAATTTAATAAAGCCTACAATAATCAGAATAATAAGGAAGCTGTGTATATATACGAGGATGCGCGTAACTATTATGATAAACTTACAGCTGTTGATGTTGCCCTAAACTTTCCTTCGTTTTATGATGAATATTACCAAGAAGTAAAAGATATTTTCCTCGAGGATCAATATTATGAGGGTTCAACCTTATTGGATGAAGAGAAGTTTGCCGAAGCAGAAAAAATATTTAAAGAGATTGTTAGATTACAACCAAACTATAAAGACTCACAGGACAAGCTTGTTACAGCTACTTATGAGCCTAAATATAGAGACGCTTTGCAGAAAATGGAACAGGATAGATACAGACAAGCTTATTATGTTTTTGATGGAATTATTACTGGTGCGGGTGCTTATAAAAGTTCTTATGATCTAAAAGCGGAGTGTTTGACAAAAGGGACTATAACTATAACTATGGATAAAGTTAAAAATAGCACGTCTGCTTCAGGAATTGGAACAACATTGGAGAGTAAGATTATTACTAGCATTCAGGGTTATAATAATCCATTTATTAAACTAATTGATTCAAGTAATCAAAATCGTTCTTCATCTACTAACAAGACTGGATCTGCTGTTAAACAAAGATTAACTAATGTTACATTATATTGCGAGATTTCTAGATTTACATATAATAAAGGAACTCAGAATAAAACTGAAAAGAGAGGTTATTTACGTAAAAAAGTAAAGATTCTGAACCGCGAAACACAGGAATATGAGTATAAAACTGAATATAGTAAGGTAATATATTACGAATATCAAATGTCGCGAACCCTTGATATGACATATATGTTCAAACTCGTTGATAATAGGACTGGTGAAATTTTGTCAACAGCATCTAAAAATGTACAGACAAAGGATCAGATACATTATGCAAGATATTCTGGCGATCGTAAAAACCTTGTTCCAGGTTATTGGAAAAACTCTAAAACTAGTTCGCCGGATGATTATATTAATGATAAAACCCATAATATTAATAATCTAAATGCATTGCTTGATGCAAGGTCTGAGATAAAAGATTACAATACCTTATCAACAGAGGCAATAAACAGCGCTTCGGATTTTATATCAACTCAAGTAAATGGTTTTGTAAATGAAAACTAGATTTAAAATGAAAAAAATACAGATAATCATTTTATTGCAACTATTGGTTATTGTTTCGTCATGTCAGATAGGTAAAAGGCAATCCTATGATAAAAAGCCAATGCCCGAATGGGTTACAACAAAACCACAGAGTCCAATCTATTATGTAGGTGTAAGCTCGTCACCAAAGAAGGGATTTATGCCTGCAGATTATCAAGCAAATGCTCAACAAAAAGCGTTGGGAGATTTGGCTTCGAGCATTTCTGTAAACATTGAATCAACTTCGGTTTTGTCAATTATCGAAATGAATTATAATATTAACGAAAATTTTTCGAGTGAAATTACGGCATCAACTAATCAACAACTTGAGGAATATGAGCTTGTAGATACATGGGAGGATAAAGACTATTATTGGGTATATTATAAATTATCAAAATCTACATATCTGGCTCAGAAAATGGAGAAAAAGGAGCAGGGAATACTTGATGCAAAGAATAAGTATTATCAGGCTAGAGAATTGTTAGGAAGAGACTTACATTATAATGCCTTTCAGTTTTATGTTGAAGCCTTGACATCTCTTAAGCCATATCTTGGCGAAAGCACTTTAACAGACATTAATGGTAAAGAAAAAGATCTTGGTAATGAGATTTTTGGTGCAATTGCAGATTTTGTTAACGATCTTAGCATCACATTTTCAAACGAAGAAATAAAAGTTAAAAAAGGCGTTGATATTGACTCTGAAGTATTTGCTTTTGTTATTACAGATAAAAATGGCAAGCCAGTTTCCGGAATTCCTGTTAAGATTAGTTTTACTGGATCTGGATTATTACGAAATTCAGAAGTTTCTGGAAATGATGGGAAGGTCTATTGTGCTCTTAGGAAGGTGAAATCTCAGCCTAATGTTGAGACACTTTCAGTAACAATTGATATGTTGAGCTTTTCCCGGGCAGCAAAAGATCATATGATTCGTAGCCTTATTAAAAACATTCCAGCTAGCGATAATAAAGTAAGAGTTGTCGTCGAAAAGCCTGTTATAATAATTGTTTCTGAAGAAGCAAATTTTGATAAAATTACAGAAGACTCACGATTGAAAACTACATTTGAAGGAGTTTTAAGCAGTGAGTTTCAAATTAACGATGAGCAGGACCCTGATTTTATTTTAAAAATAACTAGTAATACCATAAAGAACGGCGAATATTATGGTGAATCTCAGGTGACAATCAACTATACTTTTGATCTTACTGATGCTGATGGAAATGTTGTTTTTAGAAAAACTAAATCTGGCGAATATTCAGGTGCAGATTACCATTCAGCTAACAGCAAAGCGTATGTTGAGGTTGCAAAGTCTATTGAAAGAACAATTGCGAGGGAGTTAATTAGTGCGGTAAATAAATAAATATAAACAGATGTCAGTTTTAATGAGTTATGCTATGTTTCCAACAGATAAAGGGAGCAGTGTTAGTGAGTTTGTTAGTAAGATTATAAAAATGGTGTCTGAATCAGGATATGATTATAAACTTACAGCAATGGGAACAATAGTTGAGACGGAAACCTTGGAGCAAGCTCTTGAAATAGTAAAGAAATCATATAGTATTCTGGAACCACACTCCGAAAGGGTTTATTCAACCGTTACTTTTGATATCCAGACTAATAAACCAATGGGAAGAATTAGTGGAAAAATTAAATCTATTGAAGAAAAGATTGGTGAGGTGAGTAAGTAATCTGGTGCAGTAATCTTAGGTTTCTACAGGATTACAGTTTTACAGATACCATGCTAAACAAAACAAATTGAGTATAAACATCGTTATTACCCAAACTTTATCTAAATTTGATTATAATCATCATTGGTTATCTTTGTATTAAACGTTTTTATTGAAAAGGTTTATTGTAATATCGATATTTCTGTTTGTCGGACTTATATTGTCCGCACAAAATCTCATTAATTTAAAATCGATTACAATTAAACCATCAGCAGATACAATTTTTTTAGATTCTTTAAGTGTTGCTCAAACCAGCATTTGTTTTTATGATGTAAACGATATTAAAATAGATGATTTAAAATACAAATTCGATTTTGAGAAATCTACTCTAATTTTTAATGATGTTCCAGATTTTGATACTATTATTATTTCTTTTAGAACTTTTCCAATTAATTTCTTTGAATCAGTGTCATTATTCGATAAATCGGAATTTTTAGTAGGAGTAAAGGACGAACAAGCCGAGAAATACAATTATATTTTTAGTCAAGAAGATTATAAGTCTTCTTTTTCGCAGAGTAGTTTATCGCGAAAGGGAAGTATTAGCAGAGGTATAAGTTTTGGAAATGCTCAAGACGTAATTGTTAATAGTAGCCTTAATTTACAATTAGACGGAAAACTAAACGACGACTTATATATTACGGCAGCAGTAAGCGATAATAATATTCCTATTCAGCCGGATGGAACATCGCAACAATTGCAAGAGTTTGACAAGGTATTTATTAAGCTTTATAATGATAAGTTCTCTGTGATAGCCGGAGATTTTGAGTTGAAAAAACCAAAAGGATATTTTTTAAATTATTATAAAAAAGCTCAGGGAGCTGAAATGAAATATCAAACTGGATTTAATACAAAATCGGATAAAGAAGTTAGTGTTAACACATCAGTTAGTGGCGCTGTTGCAAAAGGCAAATTGCGGCGACAAGAAATTGTTTCTGTTGAGGGTAATCAAGGACCATATAAACTTGTTGGTTCAAATAACGAAACCTATATAGTTGTTCTTGCTGGTACTGAAAAGGTTTATATTGATGGAATTTTGCTGACACGTGGTACCGAAAACGATTATGTAATTGATTATAATCTTGGGGAAATAGCATTTACAGCAAATCAACCAATAAATAAAGACAAGAGGATAATTGTTGAATTTGAGTATTCTGATCGTAATTATACTCGATTTTTAGTAACAACCTCTAACCGTGTTAAAGTTGGAGACTCTGAATTTTGGCTTAACGTTTTTGATGAAACTGATAATAAGAATCAACCTTTTGACCAGACAATTACTAGTGACAATAGAGCCTTGCTTGGACAGATAGGCGATAATATTAATCTTGCGGTTATTCCGGGTTACGATAGTCTCTCTTTTGAAGTTGGAGAAATCCGTTATGCACTAGTAGATACTATTGTGAATGGAATTATGTATGATTCTGTGTTTGTTTATAGCACAAATCCAGATTCGGCATTTTATCGCATAAGCTTTTCTTTTGCTGGTGCTAACAAAGGGAATTATAGTAAGGGAGTATCAGCTGCTAATGGTAGGGTGTACGAGTGGGTTGCTCCAGTTGATGGTGTCCCGCAGGGAGACTATGTTCCATTAAAGCAGATTATAACACCACAGAAAAACCAGGTGATTACTTTGGGGGGGGCATCAAAAATATTTCCAAGCACCACTTTGAATTTTGAAATGGCATATAGTAAAACTGACCTAAACACATTCTCAAATATTGATTCGGATGATGATAATGGATATGCTGCAAAGGTTTCAGTAAATCAGAAAATTTTCAAAACAGAGAACTCTAGTTTTGATGCAATTATGTCTTATGGGTTTATAAACAGTAATTTTCAGGCAATAGAGAATTTTAGGGAAACAGAGTTTAAGCGAGATTGGAATTTGGAATCGATTTATCCAGTTTATAGTGAGAACCTTGTTAATGCCGGATTGATTTTTACAAATAAAAGACTTGGAAGTTCAGGAATAAGTTCATCATATATAAATAGAGGGACAGAATACTCCGGGTTGCAAAATATGGCAATTGCAAATTTTAAAACAAATGGCTGGAGTCTTAACGGAAAGGTAAGTTACCTTAGTTCGGAAAACAGTCTTTATAATACAGATTTTTTACGACACAATCTTACTGTTTCTAAAAAATTGGGACCAATTAAAGTAGGGGTAAAAGAACTTTCTGAAAAAAACATCTGGAAATCTGCGATTACTGACAGTATTGTCTTGAATAGTTTTGATTTTAATCAATATGAAGTTTTTGTTTCTACAGACGATAGTTCCCGCAACAAAATTTTCACAAATTATAAATACCGCGATGATAATTTGCCGTTTAATAATACTCTGATTAATTCTTCAATTTCGCAAGATGTCGGAATTGGCGCTGAGCTTATCTCAAACTCAAATCAAAGATTTAAAACTGTGTTTAATTATCGTAATTTACAGGTTAAAGACACTACCTTGTATGATGGCGATTCTGAAAACAATATGACTGGAAAAGCAGAGTACAGTTTTAATATTTTAAAAGGTTTTATATCTTCATCCACACTTTATGAGATAGGTTCTGGGTTAGAGCGAAAAACTGAATTTTCATATATTGAGGTTGCACAGGGACAGGGTGTGTTTACTTGGTCAGATTATAACAATAATGGGATTCAAGAACTTGATGAATTTGAAACCGCTAATTTTATTGATCAGGCAAGCTATATAAGGATTCTAATCCCAACAACTGATTATATCAAGACATACTCAAATCAGTTTAATCAAAGTCTTAAAATCAACCCACGGGCCATTTGGAGGTCAGAAAAAGGGATTAAAAACCTTTTAAGTCGTTTTTCGGATCAGGTCGCTTATAGGATATCACAAAAAAACACTTCGTCAGACATCTTGGAATTTGCAAATCCATTTAATCAAAGCATAGACCAAAACCAGTTAGTTAATCTTAGTTCTTCATTTAGAAACAGCTTTTCTTTTAACAGAGGTAAGCCAAAATTTGGAATCGACTATATCGTACAATCTAATAATAATAAAATCCTGTTGGTGTCAGGTTTTGATACAAGAACAAATTATAGTCACAATGTTCTTTTAAGGTGTAATATAGGTCGAGTTGTTGGCATTAATAATGATATTGGGATGGGAAACAAATCTTATTCCTCAGAGTTTTTCACTAATAAGGACTATAACATTGAATTCTTATCAAATGAAAGTCGCTTAAGCATACAACCGAATATGAATAACCGGATTACATTTAAATATTTATATAAAATTAAAGAGAATACTAATGGTATGGAAAAGCTATATGCTCATGATGCAGGATTTGAATATCGCTTAAGCTCCGTCAAAAAGGGAGCTCTTAGTGCTGGGTTTAATTATATCTATTATGATTATAATGCTGAGACTAATACTGCGGTTTCGTATGAGATGTTACAGGGCTTTATGCCGGGGGCAAATTTGACATGGTCCGTTAATTTTCAGCGACAGCTTTCAAACGGCTTACAAATCAACTTAAACTATAATGCCCGTAAATCTCAGGATACTGATATAATTCACACAGGCGGAGTTCAATTGAGAGCTTTTTTCTAGAGGATTGATTGTAAAACATATAAGGCTTAACAAAAAACTGTTAAATTGAAATTTTCAATTCCCATCTAAATTATTTTATGCATCTTTGGAATGATTTGTTGTATTTGCAACCTGAATCAATGTGATATCTTCTTTTATTTGAATAATAAATTATATGTTTTTAAAAATTATTCTATAGATTTGGAACTTTCATTAATAAAACTTCATTGCCGGCTTCAATAATAAAATAAGGACGAAAAAACATTTTAAGATAATAATATTCAATGGAATGAATATAGCTTACAATATGTGAATTCTTTTCACCATTCCCTCCGTAACTTACTGTTCCCGGTTTATCATAAAAATGAAATGTGGGTTCTAATTTGGCATTTTCAACCTCAAAATTCAAGAAGTCTTTCTTTATATTTTTGCCCTTACTGTCTTTGACTTTCCCTTCATACATTTCCATATTTACTCCAAGCATAGGTGTTCCGTCGTGGTAAGCTATTTCTATTACGTGTTTTTCGATTGGTATTTTTGTTTTTTCGCCAAATTTGGTTTCATATTTGCATTTTTCGTAAGCAATTATATTTCCATACTTATCGTTTGTTTCAGTTATTATTTCGTTTATACTGCTATCTACATTATATGTCTCATAGGTGTAAAGCAGATATTGATTACCCACATAATTAGAGTATTCTGTTTTCGCTATTAACGCTTGGTCTTCAAATGATTCTAGTTTAATCAAATGATCATCATTATCATATTCGTATACGCTATATCTGTTAGTTTCATCACCATAATAAACAGAATATACTTCTTTTATTTTTCGACTTCTATTGTCATATTCACGCTTATATTCAAGATAAATTACTCCAGAATATTCTAATTTTATATAACCAACTAATGTGTCATCTAAATAATTTGTGCTAAGTCTCAAATCTTCACTTTCGTCTGAATTGTATGTTACCTTTTCGGTAAGTTTTCCTGCATCATTATATTTATTTATTTCCTTTTCAATTATTTGACCTTCTGTA
>CAZUQY010000142.1:0-7889 GCA_964622935.1 uncultured Bacteroidales bacterium
TCCCAATTAACATTAATTACAGGACGTTTACCACGACCCCAAGTCTCGTCTTCTGGTTTTGCTCTGTCTGTAGCAGTGCAAAAAACATCATATTGCTCAAAAGTCACTTCATATTTACCAATCAAAAAATCGCTAACAGTGACCTGATGCTGAATTTCAATGCTATCCCTACCGACTTCGTCTATTGGGCTACCCATAGTAAAAGTTCCGCCTTTTACACATACCATTTCTAAATAAACACCATCGATAATTTCAGTAAAATATTTGGTTTTACTAGAATTAAAACTCGAGCTGCTTTCATCTTCTTGAGTTACTGATATGCCTTCATTATCAATAGAAGACACAACACGGAAGCCTGTAATATTTGACCTACTGCTCTCCTTAATTGAACTACGGAAAGCAGAACGGCAATATCGTGCAGCGGAACTATAGGTGCCGCCACGCAATACTCGTTTCGACACAGTAGTTAAATCTTTTGCATTCGTTTGCAAGTCTGAAGGGTAAACTCCAAACCAGTCGCTACACAACTCCCATACATTACCATGCATATCAAATAATCCCCAAGCATTAGGCGAAAAACTACCTACTCGTAAGCTTTTTCCTCTGTATTCACCTTTCGTATTATTATGATAAGGAAAATTACCATTATAATTCCCTTGCGAGGTGCTTAGGTTTTTGCCGGTATTAAATGGTGTAGATGTGCCTGCACGACATGCATATTCCCATTCAGCTTCGCTTGGCAAACGATAGTTTTTACCAGTTTTTAAACTTAACCAATCACAATATGCTTTTGCATCATTCCAACTGACATGTGTTACTGGATGATTATACTCTGAATACAATCTAGTATTTCCATTTTCATCATCTTCCCAATTTACATTATCTTTTGTCTCCCAACCACTTCCGTTCCAGATAGAACTCCTCCCTGCTATATCTGCATCTGTTTTATATCCTACATCTTTTACAAATGCATTAAACTGAGCAACGGTAACTTCAAATTTACCAATATAAAAATCATTAACAGCAACCTCGTGCTGAGTCTCATTGCTATCCCTACATTCTTCGCTTACTGGGCTTCCCATAGTAAAAGTTCCGCCTCTTATATATACCATTTCTAAGTCTACACCTGAGATGATTTCAGTAAAATCTTTATTTTCGCTTACATTAAAACTCGAGCTGGTTTCTCCATATTGAATTATTGATATGTCTTCGTTTACATTTGATGACACAACACGGAAGCCCATATAGTTATCGGTTTCGTCAGGAGTGTAGTACTCACGAATCGCCGAACGGCAAGACTGTGCATCAAAGAACCAACAACCGCCACGGAACACTCGATTCGACCCAGTTATTGCACCTTTTGGATTAGTTGACTCTCCACTTGAATAAATACCGAACAAATCACTACACCATTCACAAACATTACCGTGCATATCATATAACCCCCAAGCATTAGGCGAAAAACTGCCAACTGGCATAGTTTTTTGTCTGTATTCACCGTTTGCATTGTTATTATAAGGATAATTACCATTATAATTTTCCTGCGAGGTGGTTAAGTTGTTGCCTGTGTTAAATGGTGATATAGTGCCTGCTCGACATGTATATTCCCATTCGGCTTCGGTTGGTAAACGATATGTTTTACCAGTTTGCTGACTTAGCCATTCGCAATATGCTGTGGCATCTTCCCAATTAACATTAATTACAGGACGTTTACCACGACCCCAAGTCTCGTCTTCTGAATTTGCTCTGCCTGTAGCAGTGCAAAAAATATCGTATTGCTCAAATGTCACTTCATATTTACCCATAAAAAAATCACTTACAGTAACCTGGTGTTGGGTTTCTTTATAAGATCTACCAACTTCGCTTTCTGGGCTGCCCATAGTAAAAGTCCCACCTTTTACATATACCATTTCTAAGTCTACACCAGATATGGTTTCAGTAAAATCTTTATTTTCGCTGACATTAAAACTACACGTAGTTTTGCTAATTATTCCGCACCATTCTTTTTCAAGCGTTAGTTTAGACTCTCCAACGAGTAAGTTGCCAATTGTAACTGGAGAAACGGAAATATTTATACTCAGGATAAATAGTAGTAAAGTGAAGAATTTGTTCATATCAAGTTTCTGCTTTTATAGAGTAAAGATATATAAATATTATTGCTCCACAAATTACGATTATTGAACATTCAATAAAAAAAGAAAGAAAATAATATCTTTAAAATTGCAAATCTAAAGTTAGAATTTGTTTCTAAATAAGGTCGTTTTTAATGCATATCTTATCAATGCGTAGTCAATTAACAAATCATTATGCTTCAAAAACAATATTTTACCTATCTTTCAGTTTATTAATGCTGAATAAAACACAGAAAATATGAAGAAAAAGCAAATTATTATTTTGAATATTAATACTGCTGTAGTTTTTGCATTATTATTCTATAAAAATTATGTTGGTTTAAATCTATTGCTTTTTGAAATCATTGTTGTACCAACAATGATATACCTTAACAGACCTGTTAAGTTCAATGCTCTTGGATTATCTGTTCTTGCAGGTGTCTGTCTTTCGGCATTAATGGTTGTTTTACTCAACACATCCTGGAGTATTTTTATCAATATTGTAAGTTTATTTACATTTAGTGGCATATTAGCTTACAAAGGTTTCAAATCATACATTCATTTAGTTGTCGAGTCTTTCTTTAGATTATTTTCGTCACAAATAAGCATTTTACTTGATTGGGGAGACCCCGTTGTAATAAACACTCAAAATAGATCATCAAAAAGCAAATTTGGCTTTGGCAAAATATTGTATCTAATATTAATTCCTGCTGCAATTTTGATATTATTTATAATTCTGTATTCATCAGCAAGTTCAAAGTTTTATGACCAATTTGCTGATATCTTTGAGGCTATTGCAAACTTTTTTGAAAGAATCGACTTTTTATTTCTCGTAATGATAGTTTTTGGAGTAATTGTAGCAAATGCACTCTATATGAAGACAAAGTCTGCTGGCTTATTTGAGATGGATTTAAAAGCAACAGACATTTTACACAGAACCCGAAAGAAAAGCTTTATCAACTTTAAAAACACAAGCCTTAAAATGCAATATCTTTCAGGTGTTGTTCTTTTAGCTTCTCTTAATATTCTGATTTTTTATTTTAACATTCTTGATTTTATATTTCTATGGTTTGGTTTTACATGGGATGGTAGTTTTTTAAAAGAATTTGTTCATGAAGGCACATGGCTACTAGTTTTTTCCATTTTTCTTTCTGCTGGAATAGCACTATTCTTTTTCAGGAAGAATCTCAACTTCTATTCTAAAAATAAGTGGTTAAAAAGACTTACTATTATCTGGATTGCTCAAAATATTGTAATGATTTTTTCGGTTGTCTTACGTAATTATTGGTATATTAATTATTTTGGATTGGCATATAAACGTATTGCTGTATTGTTCTTCCTATTATTAACACTTGTTGGATTGATTACAATTATTATTAAAATACTAAAAATCAAAAGCTCATTCTACCTATGGAAAGTTAATGGGTTTGTACTATTTACTGTTCTTGTGTTATCAACTTGCGTAAACTGGGATATGCTTATTGCTAAGTTTAATTTTGAACATTACAATAGATCATTAATTGATTATAGGTTTATGTCAAAACTAAATAACTCTGCACTACCTTATACATTTAAAACAATCGAAGAATTAGAAGAGATAAACAAAATTCAGGAAGAAACTATGCCTTTCGACATTGAATTACATCGAAACTATTTATGGGATATTTACACTTATCAAATAGAAGTTCTTTCTAAGCGACAGAAGTTTATTGATCGTTACGAGAACATGAATTGGCTTGAATGGAATCTTGCTGATTATCAGACTTATAAGAAATTAAAATAAATGAAAAAATACGGCTTCAATAAAAAAGTTTATTCATTCAAACTATTTTTCAAAGACATTTTCTTTTTAATTTCAAACATCACAGAATTTAAGAAATTAGGAAAGAACAAAGATATTAGTGATTCCTTTCGAGAAAAAATCATGACTGTGGTATCTGCTATAAATGGTTGTGTATACTGCAAATGGTTTCATGCGAAACAATCTGTCAAATCAGGAATTTCTGCAGATCAAGTAAAAGATTTATTAAACCTTCAATTTGGGACATCTGTAACAGACTACGAACTTACAGCAATTTTATTTGCACAACATTATGCCGAAACCGACAGAAAGCCTGAGGAATCCATGTTACAAAAACTCTATAATGAATATGGGGATAAAAATGCTGAACATATTTTATTGAGCATTCGCATGATCTTCTTTGGAAATCTATACGGTAACACACTTGATGCTTTTGTAAGTAGACTGAAAGGCAAAAAAGCAGAGAACAGCTCTTTCCTTTTTGAATTTATTTTCTTTTTAAAAATCTACCGGTTTATATTATCCTAAAGTTGTTATCTAAGAAATAATTTATACCCAAAACAGCCTTTTATTTTTTTATTCTGTATAATTATTTGTAACAAAGTTTCCCATACTTCTTGTATGCTGTGACAATTTCAATAGATGCATTAGTCATGGGGCAAAAGGCATAGAGCATAGAGCAAATGGCATGTAACATGGAGCAAAAAAAATCCATTTTGTATAAAATTGGAATTAATTCAAACTTTTTCTGCAACCAAAACATAATATTCCTGTCTTTTCTGTAACTTTACTGAATATTATAATTCTATGAAAAAAACTGTACTATTTATCGTTTTGCTGACTGCAATTCAATTTTCTTTTGCACAAGTATACAAAGGACAAGATGCTGAGAAATTCGTTCAAGGAGCCGACATCGTTAGGATAAAAGACATATCGGGCATACCGGACTTTATTCATTTCCGTCAAGCTATATCTATGAATATTGAAAAATCTCTTATTTTCACAAAGAGTTTAATGAATAATGAGGCAATCGATTTAAAATTAAAAAACGTTCAAAAAAACCGTGCTACAGAGCAAACTTACCGCTATACTCAAACATATTATGGAATACCTGTAGAATTTACAGCTTGGTATCTCCAATTTAATGGAGAACGAGTATATGCAATGAACGGAACTATTCTAGATAAAATTGATATTAATCCTACTTTTAATATTACTGAAGAAGCTGCATTGCAATTAGCTATCGAATATTCAGGAGCTGAAAAATACATGTGGGAATTTCCTGGAGAAGAGTCCCTACTTAAAGAATTTACAGGCGATATAGACGCATCTTATTATCCAAAAGCGACAAAACTAATCGTACCTGCAAATGCAAAGTTTAATAACGAAACAGTATACCGTACTGCGTATAGATTTGATATTTATTCGAAAATCCCATATGAGCGTAACAACGTATATGTTGATGCAAATACCGGTGAGATTTTATTCGACATGTCAACAATTCAAGTTTCTGACGTAGTTGGAGAAGCTGAAACCGTATATAGTGGGACAAGAGATATAAACACAGAATATAATGGCAGCGAATATGTCCTAACTGACAATACTCGCGGAAATGGTGTAAGAACTCTTAATTGCAATATGGGCATTGACTATGAATCTGCAACTGAATTTACTGATGATGATAATAATTGGAATAATGTAAATGCTGAACTCGATCAATATGCAACCGATGCTCAATTTGCAACGATGTCAACATATGATTATTACCTAAATGTACATGGTCGAAATAGTATCGACGGCAACGGGTTGCAACTTTGGTCATTTATTCATTTTGATCTTGTTGAGAACGGAGGAAGCTCAAACGTTAATGCATTTTGGAATGGGCAATGGATGACTTATGGTGATGGTGATATTGAGAATGGAACATCACCTCTTACTACAGTAGATATTTGCGGTCATGAAATCACACACGGACTTACATCATACACTTGTGGGCTTAATTATCAGGACGAATCGGGAGCATTAAATGAAGCTTTTAGCGACATTTTTGGCGCATCAGTCGAATTCTATGCTGTTCCTTTATATGCAGACTGGACTGTTGGTGAAGACATTGGATTTGCTTTCAGATCACTATCGGATCCCAATGAAACAAATAAACCGGATACTTATCAAGGCAATTTTTGGGTTTTTGGTTCTGAAGATTATGGAGGAGTTCATACTAATATGTCACCTTTATGTTACTGGTATTATTTATTAAGTGAAGGTGGTAGTGGTGAAAATGATAATGGAGATTCATATTCAGTTACCGCTATTGGCATAGATAAAGCAGAACAAATAGCTTTCCGATTACAAACAGTTTACCTAACTCCTACTTCGCAATATAGCGATGCATGGTTCTATGCTTTACAAGCTGCATCAGACCTTTACGGTGCATGTTCGCCTGAAGTTGAGGCAGTTGGTGACGGATTTTATGCTATTGGAGTTGCAGATGCTCCATATGTAAATGAAGTACATGTCGGTTTCGATGCCAACTATACCGAAAGCTGTCAGCCACCTTTCGAAGTTCAGTTTATAAACGAAAGCTACAACGGCGATAATTTCCTATGGTATTTTGGAGACGGCACAACTTCAGACGAAATTCATCCTACTCATATATATACTGATTATGGCTATTTCGACGTTCAACTAGATGTCGATGGCAGTGCATGTGGATCGGCTAGTGAAACAATCGAAGACTTTATAGCAATTGATGAATCTATACCTTGTCTGACATTAATGCCCACTAGTGGCAATGACCTAATTGAAAATTGCAATGGTATTATTTATGATACAGGAGGCCCTGATAATAATTATTTCGATAATACAAATGCAAGTATTACTATTTACGCACCCGGTTCTAGCTCAATTTTTCTAAATATTCTTGAATTAGATATTGAACCCGGAGACGAATCAGATTGCAATTTTGATTATATCGCATTTTATAATGGTAATTCAACCTCAGCAGAGTTGATAAATTTGACACACTACTGTAATACAACCGGAAATCCTGAAACAATAAGCTCTACCGGTGAATATATTACAATTGAATTTTATTCTGATGGAGGATTAACACTCTCAGGTTTTAAAATTCAATACGATTGTATTGGAAATGAAAACCCTCCTACTCCTTACTTTTCTGCCTCACCAGAATCAACATGCGATGGCTTAATCGAATTTAATGATAATTCATTAAATTTCCCAACAAGTTGGGAATGGGATTTTGGTGACGGAAGTACAAGTAGTGAACAAAACCCTACCCATTTTTACGATGCAAATGGAACATATAGCGTAAGCCTAACAGTTGAAAATGAATTTGGACAGAACGAATTACTCAAGGAAGAATACATAACTGTTAATATGCCGGATGCGCCACAAATCAATCCAATTCAAGCATGTTCAAATACTGCATTTGAAATAAATCTTGAACTTGAAGGTGAAGCATATTGGTATGAAAACACAACATCTGAAACTCCCGAGCATATTGGTAATTATTGGGAACATACTGCTATTTTAGAAACTGAAATTTATTATCTACGCGAAGTTTTTCCAGGTGAAGAATTTAACCTTGGAGAAACAAACAATACTGATGGTGGTAGCTATTTTGGAAATTCTAGTTATATACATTATTTAGTTTTTGATGCTTACAGTCCTTTCATTTTAGAATCGGTTGAAGTAAATGCTGATGGTGCTGGAGAACGTGTAATTGCATTACGTACAAGCACACAACAAACAATTGAACAAATTACAGTTAATTGCCCTAATGGAGTTTCAAGAATTGATCTAAATTTCAATGTGCCTGCAGGAGAAGACCTTCAACTTGTTGGAATTGGTGTTCCAAACCTTTTTAGAACAGACGAAGTTGCGTATCTAAATTACCCATACAATATTGAGAATCATGTTAGCATTAAGGAGAGTAGTGCAAGTGCAAATCCAACTGA
>CAZUQY010000143.1:0-7851 GCA_964622935.1 uncultured Bacteroidales bacterium
CTACTCTATTCGGTGTATATGTTAAACCAATTTCTGATTTCACAAGCCCTTATTTAATGCAAAATGACCTTAAAGCAATTTACGATAAAGGTGAAAACATTCATGACCTTCCATTTTCTCTAGGCTATCATTGGAGAACAGGCGAACAAAACCAAATGTTTTTCATTAAAAACAAGAAAGAAGAAGAAACGCCAGAAACAGAAGTAGTTGAAAAAGAAATAACAGAATAATGGCAAAAAGAGTATTAAAAAAAGGCACTATGATTTATCCATTACCTGCAGTAATGGTTAGTTGTGGATCAACGCCTGAAGAATATAATATTATTACCATAGCTTGGACCGGGACTGTATGTTCGGAGCCTCCCATGTGTTATATTTCTGTTCGAAAAAATCGTCATTCATACGATATCATTAAAAGAAACAAGGAATTTGTTATTAATTTAACCAATAGCAAACTCGCTAATGCAACGGATTGGTGTGGAGTCAGATCAGGAAAAGATTTCGACAAATTCAAAGAAATGAAACTAACTCCTGGAAAAGCTCAGGAGGTATCGTGTCCTATAATTGAAGAGTCTCCTTTAAATATAGAATGTAAGGTAACTCAAATTATTGAACTAGGTTCACATGATATGTTTATTGCTGAAGTAGTGGCTGTAAATGCTGATGAATCTCATTTTGATAAAGAAACTGATAAATTTGAACTTGCAAATGCTGAAATGATGTGCTATCTACATGGAAAATACTACAATGTTGGTAAAAAAATAGGCAAATTTGGATTTGCAGTTGAAGGAACCGGCAAGAAGAAAAAATAAACTCACAAAATAATCACACAAAGTTCTCGTAAACAATTTTGTTTGCTTTGTGTTATAAAGACAAAATAAAATTAACTATGGATTCAATAAACATTAAATGGAACGAAAAAATGTCCTTTACTAACGAAGTTGACGGACATAAATTTATTATTGATGCAAAAGAAGATGTTGGTGGCGAAAATAATGGGCCAAGACCAAAACCACTGATCCTTTCAGCTTTAGGTGGTTGCACTGCAATGGATGTAATTTCTATTTTAAAGAAGATGAGAGTAGAGCCAGACACTTTTAATGTTAAAGTTGACGGTGAATTAAGCGAAGAACATCCAAAACATTATTATCAAATAAAAATTACATACGAACTAACTGGCGAAAATCTCTCCGTTGCTAATATTAAAAAAGCCGTTGAGCTTTCTGAAGAAAGATATTGTGGAGTTAGTTACACACTAAAACAAGCGATGAAATTAATCTCGGAAATTAAAATTAACGGCGAAGTTGTAGAGTAATCAAAGTCTCTACAATAAAAAAGCCTGATTCAAAAGAGTCAGGCTTTTTTGTATTAGTATAATATGTTATCTAATTACTATTTTTTGCGATTTATAACTATCAGTAAACTTAAGTTTAATAAAATAAGTCCCTGTTGCAAATTTGTTAACATCAATAGAAACCTTTCGAGTTTTTGGATTAGTTTCAAACACTAATTTACCTAATACATCAACAATTTGAATGTTTTCTGCAATTTGATTTTCAAATTCGATAAAGACAAAATCGGAGCTTGGATTAGGGTAAACATTAAATCCTGTAATGTTTTCTATAATTCCATTAACCCAATTAACAATAATATGCTCGTTTGAGGAACATTCATTGACTTCTGTTACTGTAATATAATAATCCCCAGGAGTTAAATTAGATATAGTCAGAGATGTTTCCATTGCATCATGAGCCCATTCAATAGCATAAGGTTCTACTCCACCAGTTACAGTAACTACAATTTCACCATCTGTGAATAATTCACCCCCAGCCGGTGTTACAAAATAATCAATAATTGGTGTTTCACCAATTGTAATATAATCAGTATAAGATTCAGAGTTCCCACCAAATGCATTTTCTGCGGTTAGTGCTACTGAATATGTCCCTGGACTATTATATGTATGTGTTGGATTTTGCTCATCACTTGTAGTAGAACCATCTCCAAAGTCCCAAACCCATGTGTCAGGATCATTACTACTTAGATCTGTAAATGTAACTGTTAAATTATCACAACCTTCTGTTTCATCAGAAGTAATATTTGGTATTGGTGCTACACCAATAGTGATAATAGTTTCGCACTCAACATCAGAACAGTCGTTGTAGTCTGTTACAGTTACACAATATAACCCCCCAGAAAGATCTGTATAAGTATGTGTAGTTAGGCTTGTAGAAGCCTCACCTATACTAGCACACAAAAGAAAATAATCTGGTATACCTCCATCCATATTAACCGTTAAAGTCCCATCATTAGCTCCTGGTGCAGATTCGTCTGTTGAACTCATTGTCACACTTAACTCTGGATGTATCGTAACGTCTACAGAGCCTTCATTACCCCAACATCCTTCAGGAGATTGAGATCTGAAGTAATATGTACCACTTGTAGTAATTTCTTCTAATGAACTAGCATTTGCAATACTTGTTCCACCACTTATAGTATTTTGCCAATAAATCGTACCACCAATTCCGCCTGTAGCAGTTAAAGTCATAACTCCACCACATTGTATTCCACCGCCAGAAGCTATTACATCAGTTGGGATTGTATTTATTATTACAGTTGCTGAACCTTCAGCACCCCAACAACCTTCAGCAGATTGCGAACTAAAATAGTATGTTCCACTTGCTGAAACATCTTCAGAATTGCTTGCATTACTTATACTTTCACCTCCACTATTCAAACCTTGCCAATATATTGTTCCTCCTGTTCCTTCGCTAGCAGTTAATGTCATTGTTCCGCCACATTGTGTACCATCACCACTAACCGTTACTGGATCTGGAATATCATTAATGATAACTGTTTCTGAACCTTCATTACTCCAACATCCTGCAGCAGATTGAGACCTAAAGTAATATGTACCACTAACTAAGACCTCCTCAGATGAACTTGCAATTGCAGTATTGGTTCCATCACTTGTTGTATTTTGCCAATAAATTGTTCCACCAGTTCCGCCACTGGCAGCTAATGTCATTGTGCTGCCACATTGTGTTCCGCCTCCAGATACTATAACGTCAGTTGGGACTGTATTTATAGTTACAGATGCAGAACCTTCATTACTCCAACATCCTTGAGCAGATTGAGATCTAAAATAGTATGTTCCACTTGCTGAAACATCTTCAGAATTACTTGCAGTTGTAGTACTTGTTCCACCACTTGTAGTTCCTTGCCAATATATCGTTCCACCAGCTCCATCACTTGCAGTTAATGTCATTGTGCCACCACATTGTGTGCCACCACCACTAACCGTAACTGGATCTGGAATATCATTAATAACAACTGTTTCTGAACCTTCGTTACTCCAACATCCTGCAGCAGATTGAGATCTAAAGTAGTATGTACCACTTGCTGAAACTACCTCTGATAAACTTGCAATTACAGCACTGATTCCATCACTTATTGTATTTTGCCAATAAATTGTTCCTCCTGTTCCGCCACTGGCAGTTAATGTCATTGTTCCGCCACATTGTGTTCCACCTCCAGAAACTATAACATCAGTTGGAATTGTATTTATCGTTACTGTTTCAAAACCCTCAGTTCCCCAACATCCTACTGGAGATTGAGATCTAAAATAGTATGTACCACTTGCTGAAACATCTTCAGAATTACTTACAGCACTTGTGCTTTCACCACCACTGTTGATACCTTGCCAATATATCGTTCCTCCTGTTCCACCGCTAGCGTTTACTGTCATTGTGCCACCACATTGTGTGCCACCTCCACTAACCATTACCGCATCTGGAATATCATTAATAACAACTGTTTCTGAACCTTCGTTGCTCCAACATCCTTCAGCAGATTGAGATCTAAAATAATATGTACCACTTGCTGAAACATCCTCTGATGAACTTGCAATTGCAGCACTAGTTCCATCACTTGTTGTATTTTGCCAATAAATCGTTCCTACTGTTCCTCCTATTGCTGTCAATGTCATTGTACCACCACATTGTGTTCCGCCTCCAGAAACAGTTACGGGCAAAGGAGTTGCGCCAACAACTATATAATCTGTCAGAATAAGATCATCATTACCCTCAGAATTTGTAGCAGTAAGTGTTACTGTATAAGTACCTGGAGCATTATATATGTGCTCTGGATTTTGATCTGTTGAATTACCGCCATCATCAAAATCCCAATACCAACTAGTAGGATCGTTAGAGCTTAAATCGGTAAAATTAACTGTAAGAATATCACAACCGGTTGTTGCCCCAGCAGTAAAGTTTGCAACAGGTTCAACTCCATCCGTGTTTACGGATTCACAATCCGAAACAGAACAATAACCCGTATCATCCGTAACAGTAAGGCAATATATACCTCCTGTCAGACCTGTTAAATTTGAGCCAGTTTCTGTTGAAACAGGAGCAGCCCAGTTATAATAATAATTTGGAGTTCCAGATAAAACTGTTACAGTTAAGGTTCCATCATTAGCTCCCACTGCAGATTCATTTGTTGAGCTAAAGCTAATTTCAAGAGCAGGGTGCATTGTAACTGTTGCCGACCCTTCGTTCCCCCAACAACCTTCAGCAGATTGAGCCCTAAAGTAATATGTACCACTTGCTGAAACATCCTCTGATAAACTTGCAATTACAGCACTGATTCCATCACTTGTTGTATTTTGCCAATATATTGTTCCGCCTGTTCCGCCTGTAGCTGTCAATGTCATTGTTCCACCACATTGAGTGCCACCTCCACTAACGATTACATCAGTTGGGACTGTATTTATTGTTACAGATGCTGAGCCTTCATCGCCCCAACATCCTTCAAGTGATTGATATCTAAAGTAGTACATTCCACTTGTAGAAACCTCTTCAGAATTACTTACAGTACTTGTACTTTCTCCATCACTGTTAGTTCCTTGCCAGTATATCGTTCCACCAGCTCCATCACTTGCAGTTAATGTCATTGTACTACCACATTGTGTGCCATCACCACTAACCGTTACCGGATCTGGAACATCATAAATAGTAACACTTGCAGAGCCTTCATCACTCCAACATCCTCCTGAAGATTGGGCTCTAAAATAATATGTGCCATTTACAGAAATTACTTGTGTGCCACTTGCTGTTGCAGTGCTAGTGCCTCCACTAGTTGTGTTTTGCCAGTATATTGTTCCGCCCGTTCCGCCTGCTGCTGTCAATGTCATTGTGCCACCACATTGTATACCACCACCACTAACAGTTACAGCCGTAGGTACAGTATTTATAATTACTATTTCAGAATCCTCAGTTCCCCAACAACCTTCTGGAGATTGAGCTCTGAAATAATATGTTCCGCTTACAGAAACCGATTCTGAAGAACTAGCTGTTGCAGTACTTATACCATTACTTATTGTGTTTTGCCAATATATTGTTCCACCCGAACCACCTATTGCAGTTAAGGTCATTGTCCCTCCACATTGAGTTCCACCACCACTAACTGTCACACTTAAAGGAATCACTCCAACTGTAATATAATTTGTCATGACAAGATCATCACTCCCCTGAGAATTTGTAGCAATAAGTGTTACTGTATAGGTGCCAGGAGTATCATAATAATGCTCTGGGTTTTGATCCGTAGAGGTGTCTCCATCTCCAAAGTCCCAATCCCATGAATCCGTATTTGCAGAACTAGCATCTGTAAATTGAACTGTTAAATCTCCACAACCTGAAACTTCATCTGCTGTATAATCTGCAGTTGGAGGAGATGGACAAATTTCTGGATAAATTGCAAATGAACTAAAAAAATCACCCGTAAAAACATCATCAATATTTCCCCAAGGACCAGAATCTTTAATATATGCTGTCGTTGGCAACAATAATGATGGAGCCCTATTCTCTGCCTGATATACATTAAATGTATCCTGTGGCGTTGTATAATATATTTGATATCCTATAAAAAACTCTGAAGGGACAGTAGTTGAACTGGCAAATGTAAGGCTATTATATGAGCTTGGTGTGAAATCCGCAATATCAAAATCCTCTGTATAAAGTTCATTATCAGGTAATCCTCCATTTGCATCCCAAATTTTTACTGTAATATAACCTGTGCCGCTAAGATCATCAGCATCTTTAACGCCTAATTTAACACCAGTAACCAAATTATTAATATGACTATCATAATATTCCGCAAATTCTGTAAATGTATAATCATTGGGACCAGACAAATATCCATTTCCTGCTGTGTAGTAAACTACATTATCAGTTGCATCATCAATATTCTGATGATATTCACAAGTTACTGGAGCACTGGTAACAGTTATATAATCTTCAATTGTAATTTCATCATCTCCTTGTGAATTACTAACAAAAAGTGTTACATCATATGTTCCAGGAGCCGAATATATTACTGCTGGATTTGTTGCTGCAGAGCTTGAAGGAGTTCCTCCTTCAAATGTCCAACCCCAATCATCAGGAATTCCAGTTGAAGCATCACCAAAATACACAGTTTGCCCAACAGTAACGACCGTTACATCCGAAGAAAAATTCGCTACTGGAGACGCTGTCGCAACATCCACGGCATATGCTTTTATACATAAATCATAATCACTCCCAGTAGTGCCACCAACTTCTGACCAACTAGTGCCAGAACTGCTAACCCAACATTTACTTGTTTCGATTGTTACCCCACTTGCATAATTAAGATAAACACTCTCTACTGCAACTGGGTACCCTCCACCAGAATTGTATCTTACTTTAATGTAGAAATCATTCCCAGAGCTAATATTAATTGGTGTTCCTAACTCAAAGGTATAATAACCAGGATAAGTACAAGATTGAACTGTTGTTGATCCTAACAATCCGCTTAGACTTGTTCCATTAAAATCATCATAAACTTCAAATGTAATATCTGTACTAGCATCAACCACATATGAACCAAGCATAGTAATTTGTTGATTATCTGATGCAACATATTTAACTAGTCCATAATCATCTCCATCAGAATAACCAATAGCTGAAATAGCACCCAAATCATCATATGAATAAACTTCACTTGAGCTATTATAGTCAATATGCGAAGGGAAATATGCAACTGATTTCAATGCCTTTGTATCTTCATAAGAAATGTAGAAATATCCAAACTCGCCCCAGCTAGGTCCCCATGAGTTTTTAATAATCCATGCTCCTGTAGATGAAGGTGTTGCCAAACTTCCACCAGTAACAACTTTGTTGTTATCCCATCCAACTATTGCAACTCCATGATTTGTAGATTCTGAACCATCGTAATAAAATGTTACATCCGTATAATTCATATAATCGCCATCAAAACACATATTGCAATAAATAGCCCCATTATCCATTATGGTTTGTTTTACAATGTCTGCATTATAACCTACATCCCCAATTCCTGGGAGAAATCTAGCTTCTGCAACATAAGCAACAGGAGTTAAACCACTAACACATGAAGGATTAGAAGGTAAAGTATATGGGTCATCAGCCTCACTAATAGGGCCAGATCTTCGCGAAAGGTATGCCGTTGATAAATCATAATTACCACCTTCATCTGGAGTCCAATCAAAACCATGGCATGTTGCTAGATTTTGCTCTGATAAATCAAAAGTTGCTAATCCTTGTTTTTTCCAGTAAGATTCAATTGCTGCATAAGTAGCAAATGCCCAGCAAGCACCTTCAAGTCCTTGGTTTTTTACAGGAGTTACATACGCGCCTTCATCAACAACACGTAAATCATATGCCGTTGGTATCCCTTTTGGAGAAGAAACTTGTAAATTATTAAAATTCTTTAACAATGGAGAGGGAATTTCTCCAAGAATTCTTCCATCCTCTGTTGTTAAAAGGACATCTCCATTATTATTTTTGTTTTGATATTC
>CAZUQY010000144.1:0-7819 GCA_964622935.1 uncultured Bacteroidales bacterium
TTTTTATTAATCATGTACAGATTATTGCGTAATTTTAAAGAGACATTATCATTCCCAATTATTGCAATTGCACTGTTTGTTTTATTTTCGCACTCAACTTTTACTAATATATCAGAAATATATACATTGCAGACAAGTATAATTTTTAATGCCTTATTTCTTTTATTGTGGGGGGTACTGAGCTTTATTTGTCTAAAACGAAAAATAAGTTACTTTCTAAGTGTACTGCTTTTAGTTCTTCTCTCTCTTATTACATCCGAGAATTTTAGTCGATTAACAAATAAAAAGGAGATTGACGCTTATAAAGTAATAACATATAATCTTGCTGCAGAACGTGACGTAGGAGCTGAATTTTTCCTAAAACAAACATATAATGAAATAAAATCAAGTGAAGCTCTAAATAATGCTGTATTAAACAGAGATTTCTTACAAATACAAACAATTGTCAATAAGATACTACTTTCGAAGAGATATTTTAATAAATATGAAACTCAAGCAACAATATGCTTATATACAGACAGTCTGTTAATTGAACCTGATTTAATTTCGGTAGAATGTTTTGATTTCTTTAGATCGCAAGTAGAAAACTATGGAATTATCATTCCTGGATCTAACTTTTATTTTCTTGACAATCATAATGGGAGAATTTCTTATCTTGGGGAAGTAAGCTCAAGATTACAAGATTCAACTTTTATAAACATTTACATTGAATTAAATTCTAAAATTTTTAGCGAAGGTCTTGGTTATCCTGAACTATTGCTTGATAAAAAACTAACAGTTAAAAAAACTTCGCGAGACTACAATTACGCAAAATACAACAAAGGGCATCTTATTAGCAGCAAAGGTGACTTTAAATACAGGTTCACATTAAAACCTCAAGAAAGCGATACCAGTGAATATTCATATATTGTAAAAGACGGGTACATTCATTTTAAATACAGACCTGATGAAGACAATCTTATAATCTTAAGCAAAGCCGACACTCAATATTCCAGTGAGCTGGTTTCTTTCACTTACATTTTGTCCTTTTTGTTTATCTTATTTAATATCATTTGGTTAATTTTCAATATTCGTAAAAGATCTCTTTCAAAAGGAATTAGTTTGAAAATAAAAATTCAGATTTCCTTTATTACAATACTAATTTTATCACTGATACTAACTGGAACAATTTCAATATACTTTATTGTTAAGGCTTATAAAGAAAAACAAAAAGAAACAGTACAAGATAAAGTTCACTCGGTATTGGTAGAGCTTGAGCAAAATGCTGGCAATGAGCAACAATTAAACTATGAAGATTCAGATTATCTAAATTCATTACTTGTAAGATATTCTAATGTGTTTTATACCGACATTAATATTTACAATCTCAATGGGATATTATTGTCCTCATCTCGAATTGAGTTATATGACAAGGGATTAAAAGGCAGATATATGGACTCTGAAGCATATAGAGAACTCATTGTCAATAATGCCGGTACCGTAATAATTAACGAAGATATTGATAATATTACTTACTTATCAGCCTATGTTCCGTTCCGTAATTATGACAATAAGATCATTGCCTATCTCAACCTGCCTTATTTTGCTAGACAGAACGAATTTCAAAAAGAGATTTCAAATTTTGTAATAGCTTTTTCCAATGTCTTTCTTGCATTAATATTAATATCTGTTATAATTGGCATTTTTATTTCTCGACAATTAACTCGCCCTTTAGTTATTATCCAAGACAAAATTAGGTCGATGGATATTAAGAAAAAAGCTGAAAAAATAATTTACACTAAGAATGACGAATTAGGAGGCTTGATTAGGGAATATAACCGAAAAGTGGATGAGCTAAGCGAATCTGCAAATAAACTTGCTCAATCAGAGAGAGAAATGGCATGGCGTGAAATGGCAAAACAGATTGCCCATGAAATCAAAAACCCTCTTACTCCGATGAAGCTAAGTGTTCAATACCTTGAAAGAGCTTACGATAAAAAAGATGATAAATGGGAAGAAACATATCGCAAAGTTTCGAGAAACCTGATTGAACAAATAGACATTCTATCGGGAATAGCTTCTGAATTCAGTAATTTTGCTAAAATGCCAGCTTCAAAGAAAGAGATTGTAAATCTTAAAGATATTATAACCACAACAGTTGATTTATATGAGACAACCGAAAATGTTAAGTTTCTAACAGATTTTAATATCCATTCTAATGGCCTCATAAATGCCGACAAAGAACAGATGATGAGAGTATTTACTAACTTGATAAAAAATAGCATCCAATCTATTCCTGACGAGAAACAAGGTAAAATCACTATTACTATTGAAGAACTTGAATCATCATATTTAGTAAAAGCTCTTGATAATGGATGTGGCATTCCTGAAGCAATGAGACCAAAAATCTTCCAACCAAATTTCACAACAAAATCAAGTGGTATGGGGCTTGGTCTTAGCATGGTAAAAAGCATGTTGATAAGTAATAATGCAACTATTCATTTTAATACCGAGGAAGATGTTGGAACTGAGTTTATTATTGAAATTCCCACATATTTTGGTGAATAATTACGCATAATGAACAGGATATGATTGGCAAATCTTAAAATCAAAACATTCATCATTTTCCAGTTACATTTCAATTTTTATCTTTGTCTCAAATAAAATTTTACAATTATGCTCAAAGAAATTTTTGAACACCGTTCTATCAGAAAATACACAGACAAGCCTATCTCAAAGGATGTAATGGACAGCGTATTAGGTGCTGCAATCAGAGCCTCAAATACTGGCAACATGCAAGTCTTTTCTATCGTCGTCACTACTGACGGAAAAATTAAGGAAGAGCTCGCTCCAACACATTTTAATCAGCCAATGATTAAACAAGCTCCAGCAATTTTAACATTCTGTGCAGATTTTAACCGGTTTAATAAATGGTGTAAACAAAGAAATGCAGAACCTGGTTATGATAACTTTTTATCGTTTATGACATGTGCATTAGATGCTATAATTCCAGCTCAAAATGCATGCTTGGAGGCTGAGTCACAAGGTCTTGGCATTTGCTATCTTGGAACAGCAATCTATAATGCAGATAAAATTATTGACATATTGAATTTACCTAAAGGCGTTGTGCCAATTACTGCTGTAACAATGGGGTATCCTGCAGAAACTCCTGAGCTTACTGATAGATTACCTCTTGAAGCTGTTGTACATTATGAAAAGTACACTGATTTTACTGCCGAAAGCATCGATAATATATACGCAGACAAAGAATCTAGAGAAGACAACAAACGATTTGTTACAGAAAATAACAAAGCAACTCTTGCTCAAGTGTTTACTGATGTAAGATATACAAAAGCAAATAATGAACATTTCTCAAATGTCCTTATGAATGTGCTAAAGAAACAAGGATTTTAATAAAATGATCGGAGAGCATTAGCTTCTAAAGTTATTTTCCTTTTTTTCTATTTTTGGTAAAACATTCTTATTTTTAAAGTGTTATTTAATAAAAAGAAGAAGATTTCTATGTTAATTGGTACAACTTTATTTATTATTCTAATAATTGGATTGCTGTTTCGAACATCACATTTTGGTGCGATGCCAGACTTGAAGAATAATATTCGTATTAAGGAATCAGAAAACTTTAATGGAAAAGAATTTCAGAACCTCGGCAATGTTCAAATGAGTATGAGCTTTAGAAAAGGAATGTCTCTTTTGCCAAAAATGTTTAAAGGTAAAAAAGATAGAAAGCCACCAAGAGATTTAAAACTGTCCGATAAAAACTTAATTAATTTCGATAGACCTGTGAGTGACTTCACTCGTGTTACATGGTTTGGACATTCTGCTCTGATGGTTGATATTGATGAAAAAAAACTCTTATTGGATCCAATGTTAACAAAATATGCGTCTCCTTTTGATGGTTTTGTTAAAAGGTTTAAAAATGCAATCCATTTTAATGATGAAGATTTTGAAAAACTTGGAGATATTGATGCTATAATTATTTCGCATGACCATTACGATCATTTGGATTATCAAACAATTTCGAAATTGAATAATCAAGTTTCACATTTTTTCTGCCCTCTTGGTGTTGGGTCCCATCTTATAAAATGGCGAATAGATAAAAATAAAATTACAGAACTGGATTGGTGGGAAGAAGCAGTTTTTGAGAAACTTAAACTAGTATGTACACCTTCACAACATTTTAGTGGTCGTAGACCAGAAAAACGTAATTATACTTTGTGGAGTTCTTGGGTAATAAAATCATCTAGAACCAGCTTGTTCTTTAGTGGAGATACAGGATATTTTAAAGGACTTAAAGAAATTGGAAAGAAATATGGACCATTTGATTTGGCAATGCTTGAATGTGGACAATACAACGAGTTATGGAAAGAAATTCATATGCTTCCTAAGCAGACTATTGTAGCTGCAAAAGACTTGCAAGCCTCTAAGCTATTACCAATTCATAACATGGCTTTTAGTCTCGCCTTACATCCATGGTTTGAACCTAAAGAAAGGGTTACAAAAGAAGCTAAAAAACAAAATGTTGTAATTATGGATGTTCTACCTGGCGAAAGTTTTTTAATCTAGGGATATTAAGTATTCATTACTTAAAAGACATCTAGATAATTACGAAATCTTAAGTTTATTTAACAATCAGTCCTCCCATAAAAAAAATAGGAGGACAATTTGCCCTCCTATCTATACTTTTAAAAATTATAAAATCTTACTTTACTGGAACATTTTTAAGTGTTTCTACAATATAGTTCCAGAATTTATCTACTGATGCAATATTAACTTTTTCGTCTGGTGAGTGTGGGTAACGAATTGTAGGACCAAAAGAAATCATATCCCAATTTGGATAAACAGAACCTAAAAGTCCACATTCTAATCCAGCATGAATTGCTTTAATCTCAGGAATTTTACCATATAATCCTTCGTATGTATTAAGCATCGTTTTTAAAATTGGTGAATCCATATTTGGTTTCCAGCCAGGATAAGCACCTTCGAAAACGACCTTAGCACCAATTAAGTCGAAAATTGTTCCTATTTTATACATTGCTCCCTCTTTTGCAGAGTCAACAGAGCTTCTTACCAAACAGTTCACAATATATTTACCATCGGCACATTTCACAATTGCAAGGTTGTTAGAAGTTTCTACTAAGCCAGGCATTGCGTCGCTCATTCTTTCAACACCATGAGGACATGCAAATGTAGCTTTGATTATTTTTACCATTGCATCATGTTCAATAATCTTTGCTGGGTTTGCAACTTTTTCAGTTGTCATTTTCAATTCAGGTTCAGTTCCCGAAAATTCTTTAGCGAAAATACTTTCAAACTTTTTTACTTCAGCCTCAAAACCTGCAGCTTCTTTTTCTGGAATCATCACAGTTGCATATGATTCGCGTGGAATTGCGTTACGGAGACTTCCACCAGCGACTTCACTTAATTTAATGTCAAAATTATATATACAATTGTTCAAGAATCTAAACAATAATTTATTAGAATTTGAGCGTCCGATATTTATATCCATTCCACTATGTCCACCTTTTAAACCAGTAACTGCAACTTTGTATGCAACAAATCCAGCTGGAGCGTCCATTTGCTTATATTCCATTTCAACATTTACATCAGCACCACCTGCACAACCAACATACAATTCGCCTTCGTCTTCAGAATCAAGATTCATAAGGATATCAGCTTTAAGCATCCCGGGCTTTAATTCGTTTGCTCCTGTCATTCCGGTTTCTTCATCAATTGTAAAGAGAGCCTCGATAGGACCATGAACAAGGTCATCAGCTTCTAGAACAGCCATTGCTGCTGCACAACCCATTCCGTTGTCAGCCCCTAAAGTTGTTCCATCTGCAGTTACCCAATCACCATCAACAAATGCATCAATAGGGTCTGTTTCAAAATCATGAACTTTATCTGAATTCTTTTGTGGAACCATATCAAGGTGTCCTTGAAAAACGATTCCCATACGGTTTTCCATTCCAGGTGTAGCAGGTTTACTGATAATAACATTTCCAATATGATCAACAACAGTCTCTAAACCAAGGGTTTCACCAAAATTTTTCATAAACTCAATGATTTTGGCTTCTTTTTTGGAAGGTCTAGGGATTTGAGTCAAAGAATAAAAGTGTTTCCAAACTCGTTGTGGATTTAAATTTTTGATTTCACTCATAACTTATTATTTTTACATTAATTTTTAATTTAAACGCTTAAAAGTACAAATTTTAAACATATCGACAAATTATTTGTATTAAAATAAACTTAATATTTATTATGAAGAAACTTATTGTATTTACCATCTGTGTATTTATTGCAACACATATTTTATCCCAAGAAACAGAATCCACTTCAAGTCCAGTTAAATGGATGAGTTTTGAAGAGGCTGTAAAACTACAAGAAGAAAACCCTAAAACAATTTTAATTGATATGTACACAGACTGGTGTGGATGGTGTAAAAAGATGGATGCTGAAACTTTTAGTAACCCTCAAATTGCAGCTTATATTAACACCAATTTTTATCCTGTGAAATTTAATGCTGAAACAACAGATACTATAATCTACCAAGAAAAAACATATGTCAATCTTAATACCGGAAAAAGATCTTCTCATCAACTGGCACAGCATTTAATGAATGGCAGAATGTCATACCCGACTATTGTGTACATAGATTATGAAAACAATGTTAACCCTGTTCCGGGTTTTATGGATGTGCGAAAAATCGAGCCTCTTTTAGTCTATTTTACTGAACGTGTGAACAAAAACTGCGACTATGCAAACTTTAATCGTGGCTTTATTGACACATTCATGCCAGATTCACTTACAAATACTGAAGGCAATGTTAACTGGATTGATTTTGATGATGCTATGGTAATGATGGATACTGCCCCTAAAAAAATGTTGTTATACATCAACTCAGATTTTAGTAATGGAAGCAAAATCATGTTAGCTTCTACTTTAAAACATCCAGTCATTTCAGAATATATTAACAAAAACTTCTATGCTGTTAAAATAAATTTTGACACTCCGGATACATTAAAAATCGCCAACAATACATTTATAAACGAACAGAAAACACCTGGTTTTCCTAATCAATTAACTATTGCATTATTGCAACCTGACTTAAGATTACCTGCTACAGTATTTTTTGGTGAGGATTTTTCTCTTATATTTGCACTTCGTGGCTATTTCCCACAATCAGTTTTAGAAAAATATTTAGAATTTATTGGACAGAATTTACATAAGACAGGTGGAAACTGGCAAAAGTTTAATGATGAATTTAAATCAAAACTTAATTAACTATGAAAAAAACTACTGAGATCAATTGCTCTGATGATTTAATAATTCGTTTATTAAAAGATTCAGATTCAAAAGAGATTTTTGATGCAATCAGTAAGCAACGCAGCTATCTGGGACCATGGCTGCCATTTGCAGATGGTACACTTACATTGAAAGAAACAGAAATCTTTGTATCTAACATTACAAAGCAAAAAGACCAAATTAGCGAACTGCTTTACGTTATTTTGTACAAGAACAAATTTGCAGGTATGGTGGGCCTAAGAAACATTAATTATGACAATCACAAAGCTGAACTAGCTTTCTGGATTAAGGAAGACTTTCAGTATCTTGGCATTATGACAGAAGCAACTTCTAGATTTATGGAACATTGCTTTAAGAATCTAGATTTTAATAGATTATCAATTAAGGTATCAGCGCACGACTTTAAAGCGTTAAATGTTCCTAAAAAACTTGGCTTTGAACAAGAAAGTAATGAAAGACAAGGACTTTTGCTAAAAGATGGTAATTATGTTGATTTAATGATTTTTGGTATGGTTAA
>CAZUQY010000145.1:0-7815 GCA_964622935.1 uncultured Bacteroidales bacterium
CAGGAGAATTAAGTTCTAAGTATCGATTAAATATTGACGGAGTTTCTACAAATAATTATAACGATTACGAAATTGCTCCTGGGGACTCATTGTTTATTTTTGTTGAAGTAACAATAGATCCAAATGGTGATGAAATGATTGAGGAAGATTCTGTGATTTTTGTATCAAATGGGAATGTTCAAAATGTTAAACTGATTTCTTTCGGACAAGATGTTACATTAATTAATGGCCAATACATTTTGAACGATACAACATGGAATGCTGATAAACCTGTTTTAATCTATAATTCTGCACTTGTTGATACAATGGTTACACTTACTGTGCAGGCTGGCACACAAGTTTATTTTCACAGAAACTCGAGTCTTTTTATAAAAGGCAGTCTGATTGTAAACGGGCAGCAAGAAAATCGTGTTATGTTTCTAGGCGATAGGATTGAAGATTATTATAGTGAAACTGCAGGGCAATGGGGAGCTTTTTTACAAGATGATAATGGAAATACAATTGGGATTTTCGGAGGAGTTCATTTGTTAGCAGGTTCCAGATATAACGAGATCAATTATGCCGAAATAAAAAACTCAATTATTGGTTTACAGGTTGACTCATGTGTAACTCCGGGAACGCCGACTTTAATTTTAAAAAATACAAATATTGAAAATTCCAAAATAGTTGGACTTTATGCATTAGGAGCGTATATCGAGGCTGAAAATTGCGTTTTTGCAAATAGTGGGCAATATAATGTTGCTTGTATTATTGGTGGCGATTACTCATTTATTCATTGCACTTTGGCTAACTACTGGATTGGGAACCGCCAGACACCACAGCTTATTTTAAATAACTATTATACTTATAGCACTGCAGGTGGGACAGGGGTTTCTTATCGCGATCTTACTAATGCATATTTTGCCAATTGTATTGTTTACGGATCACGCGAAGATGAGGTAGAGCTTGATTTAGCCGAAGATGCCATGTCAAATTTTCACTTTGAGAATTGTCTGATAAAGTCCAAAGAATTTGAGGATATACAAGGCTCTGATTATTTTATTGATAATCTATGGAACGAAAATCCAGAGTTTATGGAAACTTCAAATCCATTTGATTATCATTTGGATACTCTTTCTCCTGCAAAGGATGCTGGCAATGTTGGTGTTGGAACTTTGGTACCAAACGATCAGGATGGAAACAGCCGTGTGTCTGATTTAAAACCGGATATAGGAGCTTACGAAAGGCAGGAATAACACCTTGTTGATTTTTGCTAAATCTCTTACTTTAAGTACTTTAAGTACTCTAGTCACTCTAAGTACTTTAGTCACTCTTTTTACGTAAATCAAGATAAACAGGCAAATGGTCGCTATAACCACCGTGATATTTAAACCCAATATAGGTACGATTAACTTTTTTACCTGTATACTTATCGTCAGGTTCGAGTAAAAAGTCTGCATTATATACATGAGCATCGTCTAATGTTGAGTAGATAGAGCTAACTGTATCTAAAACTCCACCTGAAACAATAATCTGATCAAGAATTCCCCATTGCCCATTATATTTATGTGTGCCTAGTTTTTTTTCGTGTTCCAGATAATAAGAAAGATTGTATAGTTTTTTAGGTTTAATATCATCAAATTCTGTTTGTGTTTTAAGACTTTCCAGTAAACTTCTATCTGAAGGGTAGTCATTTAAGTCGCCCATTATGATTATATTTGCATTTGGGTTGACCCTGAAAATAGAATCAGTTTCTTTTCTTACCATATTTGCTACATACATTCGTTTTTCTTCAGTTTCCATTTGTCCTCCCCAACGTGATGGCCAGTGATTTATAAAAATATGTAAAGTGTCATTTGCGTTTGTGTAACCAGATACATAAAGTATATCTCTTGTTGTTCCTGTACCTATACTTTTTGGCCAAACAACTCTAATAGGTTTTTGTAATATTGGAGTGAAGTATTCAGTGCGATAAAGCATTCCTACATCAATTCCACGTCTGTCTGGTGATTCATAATGAATGATTTTATAATCGGCTTTGTAAAGAGGAGTATTACTGATTAAGTCTTCCAAAACTTTTCGGTTTTCAAGCTCACTTAGCCCGACTATTTGTGGTAAATCCCATTCTCCTACACCTACAATTACCTTGTAAATATTATTAAGTTTATTATAATATCTGTACTTTGACCAATAGCGAGAACCTTCGGGGAGAAATTCTTCGTCTCTTTTTTCAGGATCATCTTCGGTATCGAAAAGATTTTCAACATTATAAAACATAATTCTAAACTCGGATCTGCTTTTAGTAACAGTCTGTTTATCATTTGTGAGTTTTTTGTCGATTTTACATGAACCTAAGACTAAAACAATAAATAATGCAGGTATAAGGAGTTTATAGCACTTCATAAGTTTTTTTTTCAAAGCTAATATTTAATTTTCAAATGGGCAATTGGTGAATAAAAATCTTTTTGTAATATCTTTTATTGTATATGAATACATTAACTCAAGAATTTAGAGGGCATTTATATTGTTTTATTAGAATTATCGAAAATTTGAATTTTTGCTACTGAGAACGAATTTGAGCATTATCTTGTCTTTTTTTGATACTAGAATATATTTCTAGTGAAATGACTCAAGTCAGAGTTATTATAATTACAATTAATGGTGCGAAATCATCTATTGTAAATAGCTTTTCATTTTGATTGATTTTTGAATATCCGAAAATAGTTTTGGTTTAAAAACACATTCTTAAGTCCTATCTTCTTAATTCAAAATTTTCGCCAAGGTATAGCTTTCTTACTTGCTCATCAGTGCTAAGCTCTTCAGCTGAACCGCTTTTTAGGATGTCGCCTTCAAAAAGCAAATAGGCTCTGTCAGTAATTGAAAGTGTTTCGTGCACATTATGATCAGTTATTAGTACACCTATATTTCTTTCTTTGAGGTGCATAACTATTTTTTGTATGTCTTCTACAGCAATTGGGTCAACGCCAGCAAAAGGTTCATCAAGTAAAATAAAATAGGGGTCTATAGCTAAAGCTCTAGCTATTTCAGTACGTCGGCGTTCGCCTCCTGAAAGTTGAAACCCTTTACTTTTTCGGATATGTGATAATCCAAACTCTTCGAGGAGTTTAGCTGTTTTACGAAGCTGTTCTTTGCGACTCAATTTGGTCATTTCAAGAATAGCTTTAATATTATCCTGAACTGACATTTTCTGAAATATGGACTCTTCCTGAGCAAGATAACCGATGCCTTTGCGGGCTCTCTTATAAATAGGCTCTCTAGTGATGTCGGTATCATCAAGAAATATACGACCTTCGTTGGGTTTTATTAAGCCTACAATCATATAGAAAGTAGTGGTCTTACCTGCGCCATTTGGCCCAAGTAACCCAACAATTTCTCCTTGGCTTACTTCTACGCTTACGCCCTTTACTACCGTGCGTTTTCCGTACTTTTTTATTAATTGCTCTGTATGCAGTCTCATTGATAATACAGATTGTTTTTGCAAAGATAAAAAAAAAGTTTATCTGTTTATCAGTTCTCAGTTTATTCTTATTTCTTGTATTTGCTTTGCTGAATATTGAGTATTTTTTATCTTCGACCTCCGACCTCTAGTTACTTAGAACTCTGAACTTGTTATTCGTTTATTGATTTTTGATTGTTGTTATTCTCCAGCATTTTTAATAACTTCGCCTCAATAAATTATACGTAATATGTTGACAATAAAACTTATCAGGGAGGAGCAGGAAAAGGTTGTTAAAAGCTTGAAAATCAAGAATTTTGATGCTGCGGAAATAGTTGCACAGATTATAGACTGTGATGATAAAAGGAGAGAGTTCCAGTTAAAAAAAGATAATCTTCAGATGCAAATGAATGATTTATCTAGGGAGATTGGGAAAATGTTTTCTCAGGGTAAAAGGGACGAAGCAGAAACAGCTAAACAAAAAACAGGTGAGATAAAAGATCAGATAAAAGATTCAGAGATGGCTTTTTCAAATGCTGAAAAGGAATTGAAGGATCTAATTGTTAGGTTGCCAAATTTGCCACATGAGTCTGTAAAGCCCGGTAAAGGTGAGGATGATAACGAAATTGTCAAAGAGGGTGGAGCTATTCCTGTATTGTCTGTAAAAAAGCCACATTGGGATCTTATTAAAGAATATAATATTATAGATTTTGAGCTTGGTACAAAAATTACAGGTGCTGGTTTTCCTGTTTATATTGGAAAAGGCGCAAAATTACAGCGTGCTTTGATTAATTTCTTTCTTGATGAGGCTGAAAATGCCGGATATACTGAAATTTTACCTCCATTATTAGTTAATGAGGATAGCGGTTTTGGCACAGGACAGTTGCCAGATAAAGAAGGGCAGATGTATCATGCTACAACTGATAATTTGTATCTTATTCCTACAGCTGAAGTACCGGTAACAAACCTGTATAGAGATGTAATCTTAGCAGAAAAAGATTTTCCAATAAAAAATATGGCATATTCGGCTTGCTTTCGTCGAGAGGCAGGTTCTTGGGGTGCTCATGTAAGAGGTCTTAATCGTTTACATCAGTTTGATAAAGTAGAGATTGTGCAAATTCGTAAACCTGAAGAATCATATCAGGCATTAGAAGAAATGAAAGATCATGTAGAAAATATTCTAAAGAAATTACAATTGCCATATAGAATTTTGAGACTTTGTGGCGGTGATATTAGTTTCACATCTGCTCTAACATTTGATTTTGAAGTATTCTCAGCAGCACAGGAAAGATGGTTGGAAGTTAGCTCGGTTTCAAATTTCGAAGATTTTCAGACTAATAGACTAAAGTTAAGATATAAACCGGATAAAGAAAAGAAAACCAAACTTGCTCATAGTCTTAACGGTAGTGCTCTTGCTTTACCTAGGATTATGGCTGCAATTATCGAAAACTATCAGACCGAAAATGGAATTGTTGTTCCGGAAGTATTAAGACCATTCACAAAATTTGAAATTATTAATTAACTGGATATTAAAATCATTTAGTTTTCGTTAATAAATATATTATAGGTTTAATTTGATAAAGCAGAAAATATATCGTGTCCTTTTTGTCTTGAGTATGTTAATCGTACTTCAGTTAAGTGTTTTTGCTCAAAATGGGGGAGATGCTCAATTGGCGCTAAAATACTATAAAAATGAAGAGTTCGATAAAGCAGGAGAAATATATCAAAAGTTATATAAGGAAACTGGATATAAAATAAATCGCGATTACTACTTACGGTGTTTGTTTTTATTGAAGGATTACGATACGGCAGAAAAGTTTTTAAAAAAGGAAATAAGAAATAATAAAATAGATTATTATCTTAAGATTGATCTTGGGATGGTTTATTTTAATTCGAACAGATTTGAGGATGCTGACGAACAGTTTAATCAAGTTATTGAACGGGTCAAGACTAACAGAAATCATGTTTATAGTGCTGCTGCTGTGTTTATTAATTATCGTCAGTATTCATACGCTGAAAAGACATATAAGGTTGGAGAGGCTTATCTTAGAGCTGATTTTAGTATGGAATTTGGGAACTTGTATTATATTCAGCGAGATTATCAGAGAATGATGGATAAGTACCTTGAACATCTTAGTAAAAATCCTGGTTCAATGAATACTGTGCAGTCAAGGCTTCAGTATGTATTGGCAAACGACATTGACGGTAGTCTAGATGCCATAATTGAAACATCCATATTAAATAAAATACAGGAAGAGCCTCAAAGTCAGACTTATAGCAAATTACTTATTTGGTATTATACACAGGCTGGGATGTTCAGGATTGCTCTTAATCAGTTGTACGCAATAGATAAAAGAACAAGGTTTGGAACAGAAACAGATATCCTTAATTTTGGAATAATGCTGTATGAAAATCTGGAATATGAGCTTGCTCTTGAAGCATTTGATTATTTAATGCTAAAAGGCAAGGATAATGGAATATATAATTCGGCATACATTGAATATCTAAATGTCCTTTATGCAAAAACAACTTCTGTTTTAAATCCTGATCATGAGGAGCTTGTTGAACTTGAACAAATGTTAACAGAATCTCTTAATCAGGTTCTAAGAAAAGAGTCCTTTAAAATTATTTATGCATTAGCAAACGTTAAGTCATTCTATTTGGGAAAACATCAAGAGGCTATTGATTTGATTAATAAGAGTATTGGCGAAAAACGGTTTTTAGATGAGCAAGAACAATTGTTAAAACTAATGCTTGGGGATATATATTTTCTGAATAACAATCCATGGGATGCAGTATTGGTATATGCTCAGGTAGAAAAATCTGTATTGGAATCTCCGATTGGTCATGAAGCACGATTTAGAAAAGCAAAGCTTGCTTATTATACCGGTCAGTTTCGATGGGCACAGGCACAGCTGGATGTGCTAAAATCAAGTACGTCAAAGCTTATCGCAAATGATGCAATGGAGCTGAGTATGTTTATCAGTGAAAATTATAATTTAGATACCACAGAAGTTACAATGCAAATATTTGCACGTGCAGATTTTTTTATATTCTCTAAACAGTATGATCTTGCTTTTAAAAGTCTTGATTCAATTACAGAACTATATCCTTCGCATAGTTTGATAGATGATGTGTTGTACAAAAAGGGGCAGGTGTATGAAGCAACTGGTAACTTACAGAAAGCTTCGGATCTATATAAGCAGATTGCAGATGTTTATTATTATGATATTCTGGCTGATAATGCATTGTTTCGTTATGCTATAATGCAAGAAAAATTGGGAAATATTGAAGAAGCTAAGGATTCATATTTTAAGCTGATTTCTGATTTTCCGGGAAGCATATTTACGGTTGATGCCAGAAAAACCCTTCGAAAGCTAACGGGAACCCAGCCATGACAAAGTTAAAAGACAAAATAGTTTTAGGAATAGATCCAGGTACCAATATTATGGGTTATGGTGTAATTCATCAAAAGGGTAATAAAATGGAAGTTGTTGGCTTTGGTATTGTTGATATGCATAAGATGGAAGGCCATTTTAATAAGCTTAAGCATATCTATGAGAGGACACTGCAGCTAATAGATGGGTTCAAACCAGATGAATTGTCAATTGAAGCTCCTTTTCAGGGAAAAAATGTTCAGTCTATGCTTAAGCTTGGGAGAGCTCAAGGAGCAGCTATTTCAGCAGCACTAACAAGAACAATCCCTATTTTCGAATATGCCCCACGAAAAATTAAACTTGCAATAACAGGTACTGGAGCAGCATCAAAGGAACAAGTAGCCGGAATGCTCCAAAGAATACTAAAAATAGAAGAAATGCCCGATAAACTTGATGCTACAGATGGTTTAGCTGCAGCATTGTGCCATTTGTATCAGAGAGACTTGCCAAAATCAGATGGGAAATGCAAAAATTGGAGCGATTATGTAAAAAAAAACATAGACACTACTTCAAAACCTAGAAGCAAGAAAAACTAATAATTTTAGTAATTGTAAACAACAGTCAAAATGATAATCATAGAAGAATGCGAAAAGAAACCTGGCGTATTTGTAGGAGCAAGGTCTTATCGTCTCGTATTGAATGATGCGGGTCTTTACATTATGGAGCTTGGGAAAGCTATGGGATACAGAAATAAGAGTAATTTAATATCAGACAAAATACTTGACAACATTCAGAAAAAAAGGGAGAAACAGCATGCGGAAAAAGAAAAGGAATTAAGTTCAATGGATTTGAACCAAATAATTGATAATAAGAAAAATTATTTGATAAAGAAATCTGATTTAAAAGCGGTGAAGTTTTCAAACCATAATAATTCGCCAAAACTTGAAATCAAATCTTCGAACTTGAACATCGCCTTGTATTTCTGTCAAGAGGATAAAGAGA
>CAZUQY010000146.1:0-7778 GCA_964622935.1 uncultured Bacteroidales bacterium
TGGTTCTTTAACATCGTTCTTTATTATAATTGAAAAGCATAGGTTTTCTTTTACATATCTTGACAATACTCTTGCATTTAGGATAAGCATTCCGACAATCCCAAGCAATAATAATACAAGTGAAATGCTAATAAGAGAAGTAATGTAAGCTCCTCTTATTTTATTTCTGATGTTGTTCTTTTCTTTCATATTATTGTATAAGGATTTTCTCAGTAATAGACTTATCTTTCCAACTTATTTTAATAAAGTAAAATCCTTTTGCAAAATTACTAAGATCTAACGAGATTTCATTACTTTTTATTGCAATTGATTTTAGGATCTGTCCTGTCATACTAATAATCTCAATTTGCTCAATCATTTGATCTTCTGATGAAACTAAAATTTGTCCTTGTGACGGATTAGGATAAATAATAAATTTGTTTCGCAAATCATCTTCAATTCCGGAATCATTCCAAAAGCTAACCGTTACTGTGTCAGTATCTGTGCATCCATTAGTCGCTATTGCTGTTAACCAGAACTCATGGTCTCCGACACCATATGTTGATCCATAAACGGTAAACATTGGTCCATCAAATCCAGTGCTCCAAATGTACGAGTTATATATAGCCTCAACTCCAATGTCAACGAATGAACTTAAAGGAGCTGTTTGGTTAGTACCTAATTCAATATTAATTGGTTCGCGAACGTCAATGTAAGCTGATTCCGTTGTAGAACACCCATAGTCGTCACCAATAACAGTCACAGAATAGTCACCTGATTCGGTAATATATATTGAGGGTGTTGTTTGAGGAGGGATTGTGTTCCATGTGTATTCATAACCCCCATCACCTGCATTTAATGTATAAGGACCACATGCTACAATTTCATCGTTGCCAAATAATATGTCATGATATGGGTGGAATTCGACATTGATCGTGTCTAATGTTTTACATGAATTTTCTCCAATAACTTCCAAGATGAAAGTGCCACTAAGTTGAACTTCTATACTTGGTTGGGAACTTAATCCGTTGTTCCAGTTATAATGTTCAAAGTCATCATTTGGACTAATTGTTATTATTTCACCATCACATAAATCAATATCATCTCCAAGACTCATTATTGGTGCTGGATTAATAATTACTACAATGGTATCTGTATTAACAACAGCACATGAATTATATGCGGAGCAGTAATATGAACCTGCCAATGATGTATTTATATATGTATAATTGAGTACGGTATCGTGTTCTCCCGGTATTGGATTATCATTAAAATACCATTGTAAAGTGTAATTATCGCCTTGTGCGTCCATAATGAGATTTAGAGTGTCGTGTTCGCAAAGGTTTTGATCTATTGGATTCCACGTAATGGCGGGTTCAGTCCCTATTGTTAGAATGGCAGTTCCAGAATCATCATAGCCACAAATATTTGAAACGCGACAAAAATAAATACCTGTTTGATTAACTTGTGCAGATGGATATTCAAGAATGCTATTTGTTTGACTAGAGACCGAAGATTCATTTCTATACCATAAAAAATCTAATGGTTCTGCTCCGCTTGCATCAACAAACATTGAAGCATACTCGCCTTCGCAAACAGATTCATCTTCTGGATGAGTGGTTATTTGAGGGAGGGCTAAGATTTCTACAGTAATAGTGTCTGTCGATATTTCTGCACATGAATTCTCTAGTATGCAATAGTAGCTGCCTGAATTTGCAGGGTCAGCGTTTTCAGTATAATAATTAGCGTCGTTTCCTAAGAGAGTCTCTGATTCTAATAAATACCATTCAAAGCTAATAGGTTCGGTTCCTGAGTAGTTTATATCAATTAATAGCTCTTCTGCCTCGCAAACAACAATATCTTCAGGTTGTTCTGTTGCAACAGGAGGTGTATTGACAATTACTTCAGCTTCATCAGTTATGATAAAACCGCACATATTACTAACGTTACATGTATAAGTTCCGGCTTGACCCTCTGTTATTGAAGTTATGGTTATGTTTTGGGATTCATCTCCCGAAATGTTTCCTCCATTAACATCTGAGTCATTAAATAACCATTGATAATAAAGAGGATCGCTTCCATTAGCTTTTGCTTGTAAGGTAATATTGTCTCCAACACAAATTGTTCCACCAACTGGTTGTTGAGTAATTTCAGGAGCCATTAGAGTAAACACTTCAACAGTATCTGAATATGCTGTTCCGCAAATGTTTGTCATTGAACAATAGAAATGAGCTGTATCATTAGCAATCATATCAATTTCAAGACTAGCATTAGTTTCTCCTAATAACGGGTTATTGTCTTCGTTATACCATTGGTAAAATGTTTCTGTTGTACCTGTAGCATATGCGTTAAGAGCAACATCTGTTCCAAAACATTCTTGGAGGTCTATAGGTTGTCCATCAATTACTGGGAAAGTATTGATATCAACATATACTCCGTTGCTTGTGTCGTTATTACAAACATTATATGCAACTAGTTTGTATTCTATAGAATGTGGGTATGCGGGTGAGGTAATTGTTAGATTAGGGTCAGTTTCTTCAATCATGAGTGATTCATCTTCCAACCATAAATAATTTAAAAAATCTCCTTCTGTAGTTGCAGTAAATGTCACATCTTCTCCTTCACAAATTGTTTGTGTTGTAGGTTGAATGGTTATTTCAGCTGGTAAAACAATGTCAATACTAACTGTCTCTGAAGTGACCGGACCGCATGCATTTGTTACTATACAATAATATTCTCCTTCATTAGCAAGTTGAGCACTTTCAAGATTGAATTGATTATTGTAACCGACAATATTGCTAAGTAGATACCAAGTTACTGATGCATTTTCTGCTACAAATGTAACTTCAAAAAGATTATCTGTTCCCAAGCAAACAAGTTCATTTTCTGTTGTAATGTCAGATATAACTGGAACGCCATCAACAACAGATACCTGTATAGGGTCTGTTTCTATATTTCCTTCTCCGTTAAATACGTTACAAAAATATGTGCCTTCGTCAGCTAAAGTTAACGATGCGAAATCGAGTATAGGAGAGTCTGTTCCAACAGAAGACCCATCTTGATACCATTCGTAGTGCAAAGTTGCAGCTCCTTCGGCAATAACAGTTGTGCTAGCACTATTTCCTATACATTTTAATATCTGGAAAGGTTGTACAGTTATTGTTGGTTCTTGAGAAAAGGCTTTGTTTATAAAAATAAAAGATAAAAATAAAACAACGATAGGTAAAAATAATTTTGTTCGACTCATTACATTATATTATAATTAATAATTGGACAAAATAGTTAAAAATCTGATATGCCTTTAAATATTATAGGTACTATTTTTGAACAAAATATTGTGAATTCTTTTTACAAAAAAAGAGAAAGTTTCTTTATTGAGTTTAAAACAGGATGTTCTCGTCTTGATTACTGCTTTCGTAATACTCGTCAATTAGTACATTGTCCATTTTTGATGCTTCAACTGCAAGTGTGTCACATCTGTTATTTTCGACATTCTCTGCATGCCCTTTTACCCAGACAAATTTGACATGATGCTTATTGTAAATAAGAATAAAACGTTTCCATAAATCAGGGTTCTTAATTTTTTTAAAATTCTTTTTAATCCAGTTTTCAATCCAGTTTTGATTAATTGCTTCGGAAACATACTTCGAATCAGTATAAACTGTTACAAAAGACTGATTTATTTTTAATGATTCAAGGGCAACAATTACTGCCAACAATTCCATCCTATTATTTGTGGTTTTTCTAAACCCCTGTGAAAGTTCTTTGCGGTGTTTTCCGGACATCATCACAGCACCATAGCCTCCAGGGCCAGGGTTTCCTCTTGCTGCTCCGTCTGTATAAATTATAATGTTAGGTTTCTGATTTTTCATATGGTTATCTTGTAACCAGAATTTTTTTAGTAACCTGATTATTATCTATAATCATATTTATAAAGTATAATCCTGTTGGATAAGAATTAATGTCAAAATTTATTTCTGAAGATCCAGCAAACTTGGTTTCGGATAAAATTACTCTACCTGTTTGGTCAATAATTTGTATCAAAATTTCGGTTCCTGATTTAACATCTCCGGTATTGATGTTAATAATATCATTGGCAGGATTTGGGTAGATTTCAATATTGTTTTCAGCATCAAATGATTCAACATCAACAATGCATGTTACAGGTTTAATTGCACTTGAAGTTTTAATGCCAAATTTTGCAGTTGCAGTACTCCATTCTGAATTTGTTTGTACGTATAAGGTATTAATTCCACTTGGGTAGTTTCTGTTCTGAGCAATACTGACAGCGAATTCATCATTGCTTATTCCGTCATCGTCAGTATCAACATAGTTTATTTTATACCCAACGAAAAAAGGACCATCAACAAGTACTGGTGATTCTAAATTAATCGGATAGTTAAAGTTTGAAGGAATATCTCTGAGAAATATTTGTTCTTCATATAAAACCTCTTCAGGATATATTGTGTTACCATTCCAGATGTAAAACGTTACGTATGAATTATACTCACCAGGTTCAGAAACAACAACAGGTACAATTATTCCATCTATTTGTTCGAATGAATATTGTTCGAATTTGTCAGCATAAATTCTTGTTTTTTGACCGTTATGCCCTCCAACTACACCCCAACTACCACTTACAGATGGGGAGTATAAACCTTCGTTAGCACCTATATTAGAAATTGTGTCGCAATATTCTGTAATCGGACCTGAAAAAACCATAATGTAATCCTCTTTTAAAACGTAGTTGGATCCACAACTGTTATTTACGGAAAGAGATACATCGTAGAAACCTGCACCATTAAATTCAACACCATTTATAACATTTGAAACTGCTGAATATGTAGGATAGCCGCCCATAAAATACCAGTTCCACATTGTTGGATCATTAAGAGACTGATCTTCAAAATATATGGTAGTCCCAGAGCGAATTAACCTTTGAGATGCTCTAAAATCAGCAATTGGGATAGCAACGCAAGGGTCAGTTTCGGAGACAACTATATAATCATCTTTTCGAATGGTATCGATGCCCATATTGCTTTCTACAATAAATACAACATCATAGGTGCCTGGCATAGTATATAGGATGCTGAGTGGATTTTGCTGAACGGATATATCTGGTGTTCCACCTTCAAAATACCAATCCCAAATGTATGGATTTCCAGAACTCATGTCTCTGAAATTAATATAATCTCCAGGAGCAATAAAAATTCGATCAGCCATAAAGTCCGCAATTGGTGGAACTGTTGCAGCTGGAATTACGTTAATATAGTCTACTTTTACTTCATCGTCTTGCACTGCTTCTTCATCTTCAACTCTAAGCTCAACTCGATAAGTGCCAACATTAGTATAGGCAATAGGAATTGGTGCTTCGTCATTTGAATTGTTTGGAATCCCACCTTCAAAAGTCCACGCATATGAAGTAAAAGGTCCGTTTTGTGAAAGATCTGTAAAATTGATTGTTCCTCCTACAGGGATTGTTGTGTAATCTGCAATAAAATTAGCGATTGGTGTTTCGGTGTTTTCTGCTACAATAATACATCCGATAATAACTTCGGTATCAATGTCACTACCATTTTGAACTTCGAGAATAACATCGTAAGTTCCTGCATAATAATAACAAATCCCTGTTGGATTTTGGTCACTTGATGTTATTGTCTGAGCACCTGGGAAACTCCATTGCCAGAAAGTAGGTCCCCCGCTACTCATATCTGTAAAATCAATACAGTCTCCAGCCGTTATATTGTAAATTGAAGCAATAAATGCTGCATCGAGGTCTGTTTTAGTATTTCTGGATTTTTGAGAAAAAACCTGTTGATTTACTGTTGAAAAGAAAACAATCAGAAAAAAGATGCCGAGTAGTTGTTTATATTTCATGATAAACTATTAAATAATTAAATTCTCCTTGCTAACATACAAAGATAAGGTTTATTAAAAAATAAAAATAAAAATAGAGCTATTTTATTAACAATCTATTTTTGATTGTTGATTACCTGTTTTTTTAAATTGTTTTTTTGGATTGTCACCGATATTATTATTTTTGCAGTAAATTAAAAAGAATTCTTATGGCAAATACATCAGAGATTAGGAACGGACTGACTATTGAGTATAATGGAAAATTATTTCAAATTGTTTATTTTCAGCATGTTAAGCCAGGAAAAGGGCCAGCTTTTGTTAGGACAAAGTTAAAAAACTTAGAAAATGGTAGAGTGATAGACAATACATTTTCAGGAGGAGCTAAAATCAATACCGTTAGAATTGAAAGACGTCCTTATCAATATTTATATAAAGATGATATGGGTTATAATTTTATGCATATGGAGACATTTGAGCAGATCCCTATGCAAGAATCTTTGATTGAGGGTGTTGAGTTTTTGAAGGAAGGTCAAGACGTCGAGATAGTTTTTCATGCAGAAGAAGAAAGACCATTAAGTGTTGAATTACCTGCTTTTGTTGTTGTTGAAGTAACTTATACAGAGCCTGGATTAAAGGGAGATACTACAACTAATGCGTTAAAAGCTGCTACAATCGAGACTGGTTCAACTATTATGGTGCCTTTATTTATTGAGATAGGGGAAATGATTAAAGTTGATACTAGGACCAAAGATTATGTAGAAAGAGCAAAATAGCATTTTACTAAATATTTAATATCACCTTTAGCAAACATAATTGATTTTTGATGTAGATGTCTTTTAAAAGCTAAAATCTCCAGGCATTAGATGGATTGAGTGTTTTCTTAATTCTTTGTTTAGAATTGATGATTTTTCATCTGTTAATTTGTTTAAAAGGTCATGAAAATCCTTACCGTGATTTTTATGGATAATGTGGCTTATTTCGTGTAAAATAACATAATCAATTAAGTAATCAGGGAGTAGCATTAATCGACAAGACAATCTAATTTCATTTTTCGAATTGCATGTGCCCCACCTTGTGGAAGCTGATCCAAAACTTAGTTTTGAAGCGTGTATTGAACAAATCTCACTTAATCTTTCGTATCGCTCTCGTAAATAATATTTTGATTCTTTTAGTAGGAGCTTTAAAATCGATTTTTTAATAAAAGTTTGGACATCTTTATTTAAAAAATCAATTCTTAATGGATTGTACAAGAAGCTTAATTCTGAACCTTTAATTTTGCGAGTTAAACTAACTCTTTCATCAACAATAAACCTTACATTTGAATTGCGTGTTTTAAAAGTTGAATCCGAAAAAAATAATGTTGAGGATTTTTTTTGATTTAAGTATTGTAATTTTTCCTTTATCCAATCAGAGTTTTTTAATATAAATGCTTTCGCCTGTAGCATTGTTGCTCTATAAGGCATAGTTACCATAACGCCTTTTTCGGGGTGTATACGTAATTTTAAGTTTTTTGCGTTGGCTTTCTTACTGACCAGAACACTACCAACTCCCGGAACAGTAATTTCTTTTTGCATTATTTTTTAGATAATTTGCTAAGGTCTTCAAAACATGAATCTGCTTGATTAAAAAAATCACTTACAATTTCATTGTATTTATTTTTTATTTCTTTTTTACTTAGACTTGAAATGTTTTCGTTGATTTTTTTAAAAGCGTCAGTACGATGTCTGATAACTTTATCGATAATTTGAGCAACAGGCTTTTCTTCTTTGTCAGGATTGATTTCTAAATATATTAAGCAATCTGATATTATTTCGTGTGTCAACCAGTTTAAATCTTTTTTTAAATCTCTTTTGTTTGCCATAATCTTTTTTTTGCAAAATTAACTTTTTAATCTGAATTTTTGTAATTTTGAAAAATAAGTCATAAAAAAGGCATATGAAGTA
>CAZUQY010000147.1:0-7775 GCA_964622935.1 uncultured Bacteroidales bacterium
TATATAATTCATCGTTATTAAGACCTGTTGAATCAATACAAATAAAACTTTTAGGATGTTCTTCACCTAACATATGTTTTAAAGCCCAAGAATTAGTTAGAGTATTTGCAGTAATCCATTCGATTTTAAACCAACCATTTACTTCTTTGGAATTTGGAATAACAATATAATCATCAGCAATTTCTAATTCATTATCACCAAAAATAAATTCGGGCTTTTCAATAAATCTATTTATATCAGTAGTATATTCCTGAAAATAGCTATCAGTAAAACTATTTAGACCAATATTTTGGAATTCTTCTGCAAGAAATTCTGAAGCTATACTATCTCCTTTATTAACATACCCTCTACCAAAATATTTTTCTGAAGAAAGTTCCTTAATAATCTGCCTAGTATAATCCATGTCTTGGGCAAAAGACAACACTGAAATTATCAATGTAAATCCCAAAACTAAAACTTTATTCATATTATGATTTTTTATAAGAAATATCCAAAAACGCTTCTTGCAATAATAAAATATATAAATATGCCCAACATATCATTTGAAGTCGTAATAAAAGGACCGGTTGCAATTGCCGGGTCAATTTTAAACCTTTTTAACACCAGAGGTATAAAAGTCCCAAAGACTGTTGCAAAAATCACTACACAAAACAATGCTAAGCTTACAGTTATTGTTAATGCAAAATTATCGGAAAAAATCAAGTTATATAAAAATATTAAAGATGAGCAAACGAATCCGTTTATCAGTCCAACTTTAAATTCTTTAAATAGTTTTCTTGAAATACTTTGAAGGTCAATATCTCCTGATGCAATACCTTGAACAACGATAGCTGAAGATTGGACACCAGCATTACCTCCAGTAGCAGCAATCAAAGGTAAAAACAAGGCTAATACAGCATATCGTGCAATATCATCTTCATAAACTCCTAAGATTAGTGAACTAAAGACACCCCCTACCATACCTATAAGAAGCCAAGGTATTCTTGAACGGGATTGTCTAAACACACTATCCGAAAAGTCGACGTCTTGTGTAATACCAGACATCAATTGATAATCTTCTTCAGCTTCTTCACGGATTACATCAACGACATCATCGATAGTAATACGACCCATAAGACGACCAATACCATCAACAACCGGTACTGCAATCAGGTCATATTTTTCCATAATCTGAGCTACTTCCTCACCGTCAATATCTGGTTTAACAGAAATCACATCTGGATCAACAATGCTACTAATCTTTTTGTTTGTAGAACTAAATAATAAATCTTTTAGTGCAATTGTACCTTTAAGAATGTTATTATCATCTACGACATATAAATAATAGATTTCGTCAATATCTTCGGCTTGATCACGCATTTCGCCTAATGCCTGTTTAACCGTTAGATTCTCATTAATTGCAACAAGCTCTTTAGCCATTAAACCACCGGCAGAATCCTCGTCATAATTCAACAGATCTACAATATCACCTGCTTGCTCAAGGTCTTTTATATATGATAAGATCTCTTCGCTACGTTCATCATCAAAATATCCCAGAATATCAGCAGCATCGTCAGAATCCATTTTCTCGATAAATTGCTCTGCAATTGTAACGTTAGGAATACTTTCGAGTAGCTTCTCTCTTTCTTCATCTTCAAGTTCAACAATTACTTCAACAGCATCTTCGGGCTTTAAAAGTAAGAAAAGAAATTTGGCATCTTGAATATTGATTTCTTCAAAAAACTCAGCAATATCAGCAGGGTGCATATCCTCTAATAAAGATATAGCTACCTCTGAATCTTGAGTTTCTATACTCTCACGAAGTTTTTCAAAAAATTCCTTATTTAATTCTACTGCCATTATCCCAATAATATATGTTTACAAAATTAGAATTATCTTTCTTTAATGAAAACTTTTCACCCTATTATTTGTAAATCATTTGTGTAAGTATCACAAAATCTTCAGGCGACAAATGCTCTGGACGTTTACTAAAAATATCATCATTTACATTTACGGTCTCGTTCAATACCGATTTCAATGAATTACGTAATGTTTTCCGTCGTTGATTAAATGCAGTTTTTACTACTACTTTTAATTGATGATATTTGACTCCTTCAATTTCAGATCTATAACGTGTCATGCGAATCACACCTGATTTGACTTTCGGAGGAGGAATAAAAACATTTCCGTTTACCGTAAACAGATATTCAATTTTATAGAAAAGTTGTAATAAAACACTAAGAATGCCGTATGTTTTACTTCCATGTGGTGCAGCAATACGTTGAGCTACTTCTTTCTGAATCATACACACCAACTCAGATATATTATTCCTATCATCAAGGAGTTTGAAAAATATCTGAGAAGAAATATTATATGGAAAATTTCCTATAATGCAAAATTCCTCAGCAAAATAGTCTCCAGTATTCATTTTTAAAAAATCCAAATGCAATAATCGAAACTTATTGGTAAAATTTTGCTCAAGATATTCAACTGACTCTTTATCAATTTCGACAAGACTAAGTTTATGATTTTGATCAATCAGAAACTGAGTCAACACTCCTGTCCCTGGGCCAATTTCTAACACTTCATGGTTTTCCGGATTCTGCAAGGATCCAACAATTTTTGCAGCAATATTTTTATCTGCTAAAAAATGTTGTCCTAGATGTTTTTTTGCTCTTACCATTCTGCAAATTTGCATAATAAATTACAATTCTCCTAAAACTAATACTATATTTGCAATTAAAACTTTCTACATTGAAAAAGTCATATAAAAACATAATAAAGACTACCATATTTATATCTGCAGGCATTTTGCTTTTTTTGCTTGTATACAAAGATGTAAACTATAAAACGATATTATCTGAATTAAAAACAGTAAATTACTTATGGTTTATTCCCATGTTTATTCTTGGAGTTTTAAGTCATATAAGTCGTTCAATGAGATGGCAGATGTTGCTTAATTCTGATGGTAGTAAGGTTAGATTAATAAACACTATTCTTGCTGTATTAAACGGTTATTTTGCAAATATAGCATTGCCAAGACTTGGTGAAGTTACTCGCTGTGCTCTTATCTCGAAATACGAAAAACAAAACTTCTCCAAAGTGCTTGGCACGATGGTAACTGAAAGACTTACTGATGTTCTAATGTTAGGGATTGTCACTGTAGCAGCATTTGCATTACAATCATCAGAGATAGGCGAATTTTTAAAAAACAACCCTGAACTTGGAAGAAAATTAGACAATTTAACAAGTTTACCAATAATTTTATTATTTATTGCTCTTGCTATCATAGGAATAATATTTTTAATAAAATTAGTCAAAGGTAAATTTGACCATATTCCTATTTTTCTGAAATTATCTTTATTTGTTAAAAATTTTTGGTCAGGAATAATAAGCCTTAAGAATGTAAAAAATCCGATACTCTATATCTTACATTCATTTTTCATATGGGCAATGTATTTTTTAATGTTATATGTTTGTTTTTATGCTTTTGAAGGATTTGATCAACTTGGTATTCTTGCAGCTTTGACACTCTTTGTTGCTGGTAGCTTTGGCATGGTGGCTCCTGCTCCAAACGGTATGGGGGCATATCATTTCATGATCATTCAAACACTTATTATATATGGTATAGCTGCCGAAAAAGCAGCAACTTTTGCATTAGTTGTACATGGAATCCAAACATTTATGTTAGTCATCAATGGCCTATTGTCTTTTATACTCATTCCTATTGTAAATAAAGAAAAATAAATGGGTTTGTGTATAAAATCCAAATATCTCAAATTAGGACTTAAAATTATTATTATTTTATCTGCCTGGAGTTTTGTTGCATACAAAATCATTAACACTAGTGAATTGAATTCATTCTCTAACTATTTTTCGACAGAAAAAAATCATAAAATTCTTATAATTCTTCTCTTGCTAATTTTAATGCTACTTAATTGGACAATTGAAGCGATTAAATGGAGAAATTTAATAATCAAACTTGAAAAAAAGAGTATATTTGAATCCCTAAAGGCTGTTTGGACAGGTGTTACCATAGGTACGCTAACTCCAAACAGAATAGGAGAATTCGGAGGGAGAATTCTGTTCGTAAAAAAAGAAAACAGAATACAAGCAACAGCGATGACACTATATGGTGACCTTTCACAATTTATTATAACATTTGTAATAGGCTTATTTGGATTTATAGTATTAATGAACCTTCATTATTTTAGTGATAAGATAAAGTCTTTTGATACTATAATTATAATTCTAGGTTTTATCTCAATATTAGCTTCCGGAGTTATATATTTTAAAATTAATACAATATCACAATTTTTAGGAAAATTTAAATTAACAAGTAAAATCTTCAAAAAGGCTTTACTAATCCAAAATATTTCTTCAAAAATAAAACTCAACACCTTAATTTTAAGCGGTTTAAGATATTTGATATTTACTTTTCAGTTTTATATGGCATTCTACATTTTCGATATAAACATATCATACAGTAATGCAATACTAGCTATATCTTCGATTTATCTTGCATCTTCTATCATACCAAATATTCCATTTGCTGAAATAGGGATTCGATTATCTTTTTCTATAATATTTATAGGTATCTTCACTAATGATTATTCAGCAATTATACTCGCTTCTTTACTTATTTATTTAATAAACCTTGTATTGCCCACAATTTTTGGTGGAGGGATTTTACTAATACATGATAAAAGTCAAGAAAAATAGCCCCAAATTACTGACATTTATCAATTTTTCGAAACTCATAAAAAATTAATTATTTTTTAACATTTGACAGACAATTTTGTTGTAGTAAGCATGACAGACAATTTTAAATACGAATTAGATATAAAAACACCTATTTAACAAAAAAACGTAGTTAAACATTATAATCATATTGAAAAATACTTTACTTTTGTAGTTATTCGTTTGAAAGAAAATAATTTTTATTAACTAAATTTTTGTAATATGAAAAAAGTATTTTTCACATCACTAGTAACGTTTTTGTTACTGATTGGGTGTACTTTTGGATTAAAAGCTCAGAATCTTGTTTTGACAGGAGTATTTGATGGGCCATTATCTGGAGGTGTTCCTAAAGCAATTGAACTCTATGTGGCAAATGACATTGCCGACTTGAGTGTGTATGGAATTTCTGTAGCATCAAATGGTGCAGCATCGGCAGGTAGCCCTGCTTACTCATTTCCTGCAGATGCCGTAACTGCTGGCACATATTTATATGTAGCTAGTGAACAGCCATTATTTAATTCTTATTTTGGATTCGACCCTGATTACACTTATGGTGGTCTTACTCCAAATGGGGATGATGTTATTGAACTATATTTATCCGGTAGCGTTTATGACGTTTATGGAGTAATTGGTGAAGATGGCACAGGAATGCCTTGGGAATATCTTGATGGTTGGGCTTATCGTAACGGCTATACTGCTCCTGCTTCTACTTTCACTTTAAGTGATTGGACTCTTTCCGGAATTAATGCAACTGATGGCGAAACAACAAATGCTACTGCTACTTCTCAATTCCCTACAGGAACATTTACTATGGGTGGTGGTGCTTTAGCTTTTCCTTTTGTTGAGCCTTTTGAAACATGGCCATTAACAAACTGGACTATTGAAGGAACTTCTGCATATGTATGGGAATCAAATGATGGAACATCATATGGTCCTGGTAGTGTATTTGAAGGAACCCTTGCTGCAATGTTTGATGTTTATAGTGCATCAAGTGGAAATACTACAACAATGACAACAGATGTTATTGATGCAAGTGGAGCAACCTCTCCAATTTTAATTTTCCAATATTGGATGGATGGTTTTGCTGATACTGACTTATGGGTTAAAGCTGAAATGTCTACTAATGGTTCAACTTGGACTGAAGTCTTTTACATGGAGCAAGACGGAACTATTGGTGATTGGACTGAAGCAAATGTAAATCTAACAGGTGCAAATGCAACTACACAAGTTAGAATTATTGGCTCAAGTGACTATGGTTCATTCAATCTTTACGTTGACGATCTTCAAATAAAAGAGGCACCTACTGCTACACTTACATGGTGTAACTTACAATTCCCAGGAACACATACAATGTTAGCAAATGAAAATGTTGATGTATATGCTCAAGCTTATGAAGCTGGTATAACAGATGCTAATCCTGCTGCTGCTGGTACTGGTGTAGAATGTTGGTTTGGTTATAGTATGACAAACGACGACCCTTCAACATGGATAACATGGATGCCTGCTGCTTATGCTGGTGCTGATGTTGGAAATAATGATGAGTTTATGTTAAACGTAAGTGGTTTACCTGCTGGAACGTATTATTATGCTTCTCGTTGGAGATTAGACGGTGGTCCTTATACTTATGGTGGATTTGTTGGTGGATTCTGGGACGGAACTACTAATGTTAACGGTGAACTTACTGTTAATGCTGTTCCTGGAAGCGATTGTTCAAATCCTATTATTGTTGATATTCCTACAGATCTTACCTATAACCATATTAGTACAACTTGCGGTTTAGGTGACAATTATAATCTAACTACTAGTTATGATAATGGTGAAGATGCGATATACAGATTAGATATTACAAGCAATACTGTTATTAAAATCACAATGGCAACAGCAACAACTTGGACAGGACTCTTCCTTTTTGATGGTTGCCCTGACACAGGATCTTTAATCAATTCAGTAGAAAATTCGGGTTCAGCAGACAGAGTAATAACAGAAGCTCTAACTGTTGGTACATATTATGTTATGCTTGATATTTATCCATCTCCTGACTGTTTCGCTTATGATCTTACAATCGAAGAAGTATGCCTTGCGCCTTCTTCTGTGGAAGCAATAAATATGACCTCAACAACTGCTGATATTCAGTGGGTAGCTGGTGGATTTGAAACAGACTGGAATCTAAAAGTTTCTACTATTACTATAGACCCAACTTCTGTTGGTGGTGATGTTTTTGATGCAGTTGTTGCTACAACTCCTTTACAAGCATTAGGTAGTTTAAATCCTGACACAGATTATTATGTTTATGTACAATCTGATTGTTTGGGTGACTGGAGTGTTGAATATATGTTTACAACTCCTTTAGCTTGTCCAACACCAACAAACTTGGATGCTGTATTTGATGCTTCAGAAGCAACATTATCATGGGATGAATTAGGTGCTACAGATTGGATTCTTGAAGTATCTACTACTCCTTTAACTGATCCTTCTACAGAAACAGGTGACGTTCTTGATGATGTATCTGTTTCCGGTGGTGTTGGAGAATATCTTCTTACACCTTTAACAGGCAATACTACTTATTATTGGTATGTTATGTCTGATTGTGGTACTGGAGTTTGGTCTGCTGAAGGAATGTTTACAACTTTATGCGATGCTATCTCTTTATTACCTTGGACAGAAGATTTTGAAGGTGTTACTACACCTGATCTTCCTAGCTGTTGGATGCAAATAGATGAAAATGCAGATGGTGACTTTTGGAAAACGTGGACTGGAAATGGTGTAGGTGGTTCTCAAGCTGCTGGTATATACACTGATATAAATGGTGGAGACAACGATGATTATCTAATTTTACCGTCATTTGTTCTTACAGGAAATGAACAACTTAAGTATTTCGTTAAAGCTTATAGTTCTGGCGAACCTAATGATTATAGAGTTGTTCTTTCAACTACTGGAAGTCCTTTTCTTTCTAATATCTCCCCTAATTGTTTTGTAGAATTAATATCAAATTTAAATTGTAAATCTTCTTGAATTTTATCTGAAAGAATTTTTAAATCTTGTTCTAAAATAGAATT
>CAZUQY010000148.1:0-1796 GCA_964622935.1 uncultured Bacteroidales bacterium
ATAATAATGGATGTTCAGAAGTTGTTGATGCAATTATTGTTGAGCCTGCAGAACTCTCTTTATCTTATGAAGCCTTTAATCCATCATGTGAAGGAAATAATGATGGCTATATTTTGATTGATGCTATAGGAGGAAGTCAGCCATATTTATTTATGTGGGATACTTATGCTGTAGATACTTCATTAATAAGTGGATTGCCTGAAGGTACTTATGATATTAGTGTAATTGATGTAAATAATTGCGAAAAAAGCATTGGACTAATTAGTCTTACTGATACTCCAGTAGATTGTATCAATATCCCTAATGCATTTACTCCTAATACTGATGGTATAAACGATAATTGGCTAATTCAGAACATTGAACTATTCCCTGAAGCTCGAATAAATGTGTTTAATCGTTGGGGTCAGAAGCTTTATAGTGGCCGCGGAGATACTGATCCTTGGAATGGGCAATATAATGGAAAGTTTGTACCATCAGGATCTTACGTTTATACTGTTAATCTTTATCGCAATGAAAAAACTTACAATGGTGTTGTAACAGTAATCTATTAAAAATAGCTTTTTTTATTTCACTCTAAGTCGTTGCCCAATATTTAAAGTAGTATTCTCAGTAATGCCGTTTAGCGAGCAAATCTAATTTAGCGAGATTCCATATCTTCTTGATATTCCCCAAATTTTTTCCGATGGATTTAGTTCTAGTGAATATGGAGGAATTCTTATTAATCCTATGTTATCAGGAATGGTGTATTTTGATAATGAATGAAATTCAGCATTATCAATTATGATAATCTTAAATTCATCGGGCTTGTACTGAGCCTGTCGAAGTAAGCGTTCTCATGCGCCGCCTTGAGCGCGTCGAAGGGAATACCTTAAAAAAACAAATAATATTGCGAATAAATATTTTTACAAGACTGGATGAGTTTAAAAATAAAGTTTTATCTTTGGAATTATAATCAACAAAATTATCATAAACAATCCGCCATTTGGTGATGAAAATTGACAAATAAATATCTAAAATTATGAAAAAAAGGCTATGTAGTAAGTCGTCAGGTTCAGAAATGTCCCTTCGTAATTCGATATTTATTTTTCGTTATGCTACCTTGAGCGTTAGTCAGAGGGCATTATTCTTTTTGTTTTTTGCTTTCAACTTTTTCGCTTTCAACTCCTTTTCTCAAGGCGTAAGCATCGGCTCTAACTCCTTTACGGCTGATGACAAATCAATATTAGAAATTCAAAGCACAAATCAGGGGCTTTTGATTCCCCGTATGAGCACTACAGACAGGGATGCAATAACAGCGCCTATTCCCGAGTCTCTTCTCATTTACAATACCACAACACAATGTTTTGAAGCATATAATGCAACAACATCCACTTGGGTTGCCGGATTCTGTATAGGCTGTACCGTACCATCAGTAGTAACAGCTTCCGCAAGCTCGAACCCGATTTGTGAAGGAAGTACATTAACATTAACTGGAGGCGCTACAGATGCTACAAGCTGGAATTGGACAGGACCGAACAGTTATACCTCTTCATCCCAAAGCCCCACCATAACCAGTATTACCACAGCCGGGGCAGGTGTTTATACCTTAGCCGCAAGTAATAACTGCAGCTCGGTTTCTGCTAATACAGCGTCGATAATAGTAAACCCAACATCAGTTGGCGGAACAGTTTCTGGCGGAACAACCATTTGTAGTGGTTCAACAAGCGGAGTTTTAACATTAGCGGGTCATACTGGAACTATTGTTCGTTGGGAAAGTTCAGTATCTCCATTTAGTACATGGACTCCAATTGCTATAA
>CAZUQY010000148.1:1896-3432 GCA_964622935.1 uncultured Bacteroidales bacterium
CATCTGGTGCTTTAACTCAAACTACTCAATTTAGAGCAGTGGTTCAAAGTGGAAGTTGTACAAGTGCAAATTCAGCTACTACTACTGTAACTGTAAATCCTGCAACTGTAGCAGGAACAGTAAGTGGTGGAACTACAATTTGTTTAGGAAGCACAAGTGGTTTATTGACTTTAACTGGCAACACTGGTTCAGTGGTTCGTTGGGAAAGTTCAGTATCTCCATTTAGTACATGGACTCCAATTGCTATAACTGCAACTACATACACATCTGGTGCTTTAACTCAAACTACTCAATTTAGAGCAGTGGTTCAAAGTGGAAGCTGTGCAAGTGCAAATTCAGTAACTACTACTGTAACTGTAACTCCTGCCACAGTAGCTCCATCCTTTATAGCTGGTGCTACCAGCTTATGTGTTGGCGGGACTGATACCTATACAGCAACAACAACCCAGGGCACCATCTCTTATTCTATTTTATCGGGAGGAGCTACAATAAACGTAAGTACAGGCGTTGTAAGTGTTGTTACAGGTAACTTTACGGTTGTAGCCACATCAACTAACAGTCCTTGTGGAGTACTTACAACAAACAGGGCAGTAACAGTAAATAGTGCTTCAACAGCAGCAACAAGTATTTCTATAGCAAATAATAATACATGTAATGGAATTTCAAAAACATTATCAGTAGTTGGAGGTAGTTTAGGAACAGGGGCAAATTGGCAATGGGATACTGGTTCATGTGGAGGAGCTTCAGTTGGCTCTGGAACTAGTATTATCGTTGATCCAGTTGCTGGAAGTAGCACTACATATTATGTACGAGCAGAAGGAACATGTAATACTACAACTTGTGTTAGCAATACTGTAGTAGTATCACCAGCAGCACCAGTTACACCAGGAGCAATAACAGGCACAGCTACACAATGTCCGGGTATTGCTGGACTAGTTTATTCTATTGCTTCTGTTACAAATGCTACTACATATACTTGGTTAGTTCCCACAGGCTGGTCTATTACTGGGGGAACTGGTACTACTTCTATTACTGTTACTTCTGGCTCGGCTGGTCAAAATGGTAATATAAGTGTAACAGCAGGAAACAGTTGCGGAACAAGTTCTGCCAGTACTTTAGCAGTAACAGTTAGTAGTATATCAACAGCAGCAACAAGTATCTCTATAGCAAATAATAATACATGTAATGGAACTTCAAAAACATTATCAGTAGTTGGAGGTAGCTTAGGAACAGGGGCAAATTGGCAATGGTATACTGGTTCATGTGGAGGAACTCCAGCTGGCTCTGGAACTAGTATTATAGTAGATCCAGCTGCTGGAAGTAGCACTACATATTATGTACGAGCAGAAGGAACATGTAATACTACAACTTGTGTTAGCAATACTGTAGTAGTATCACCAGCAGCACCAACCGCAGTAACTGCATCCGCAAGTCCTAACCCGATTTGTGCCGGAAATACATTAACATTAACCGGAGGCGCAACAGGAGCAACCACCTGGAGTTGGACAGGACCAAATAGTTATACATCTTCATCAC
>CAZUQY010000148.1:3532-7773 GCA_964622935.1 uncultured Bacteroidales bacterium
CAATACCTGCGGTGCAGCAACAGCAGTAAATACCGCTTCGGTAGTGGTAAATACAGTACCAACAGGAGTATCAGCCTCTGCTGCTCCCAATCCAATTTGTGCAGGCAATACGCTAACCTTAACAGGAGGAGCTACAGGAGCAACCACCTGGAGTTGGACAGGACCAAATAGTTATACATCTTCATCACAAAGTCCGACCATAGCAAGTATTACCACAGCAGGCGCAGGAGTTTATACCTTAACAGCAAGCAATACCTGCGGTGCAGCAACAGCAGTAAATACCGCTTCGGTAGTGGTAAATACAATAAATACAGCAGGTGCAGCAAGTACGACACCTACATTATGTATAAGCACAGTCTTGACGAATATTACTCATGCAACGACAGGAGCTACAGGGATAGGTGCAGCTACGGGTTTGCCGGCAGGCGTAACAGCAGCTTTTGCTTCCAACACTATCACTATCAGTGGCACCCCGACAGCATCAGGAACGTTTAACTACAGCATACCATTAACTGGCGGTTGCGGAACAGTAAATGTAACGGGAACAATCACTGTAACTCCGAATGCAAGCATAACATCTGTAACAGGCACAACACCTTTATGTATTGCAGGTACAGCAACCTATACAGCCAACACGGTAGTGCTTAGTGGCGGTACAGGAGTATGGAGCAGCAGTAATGCAGCAGTAGCTACGGTTAGTGTAGCAGGCTTGGTAACAGGAGTAACAGCCGGATCATGTAATATCATTTATACCATAACAGGTGGATGCGGTGGAATAAAAACAGCACAACAAGCAGTTACCATCAGTCCGAATGCGAGTATTGCTTCTGTAACAGGCTCTGCACCTGCAGGTGTTTTATGTACAGAAACTTATACAGCCAACACGGTAGTACTTAGTGGCGGTACAGGATCATGGAGCAGCAGTAATGCAACAGTAGCTTCGGTTACTGCAGCAGGCTTGGTAAAAGGAGAATCAATAGGGATATGTAATATCATCTATACCATAACAGGCGGATGTGGTGGAATAAAAACAGCACAAAAATATACTAAAATAGTTAATTATATGTGTGAATAATTATTTTGATGTGCTATGGTTATAAAATCAAGTTTTATCTTAAGTAAAAAAAGTCAATATCTCTAGTTTATTTATTATTTCTAGTTGCTTGTTTTATTTTAGCATTTACAGATTATGAGTTAGCATTAGTTTTGTAATTTAAATGATAGTTTAAAATGCACTGTTCATGGTTTTCTATGGTGTTTCTAAAGTTCTGTATTTTATTAATAGATGAAGTTTCTGTATTGTAAATCCAATTGATTAGTTTTGATTCTGCGATTAAAAGATTCCATGTTTTATCTTTAATTTTATTAGGCTCATACCAGTTTCTGAATAGGTTAATTTGTTGGTAAGCATATTCTAGTTGTGGAACAAGTTCCGCTAGTACTTTAGCAGTAACAGTATCCACAAATAATACAGCAGGAGCAGCAAGTTCGACACCTTCATTATGTATCAGCACTGTCTTAACAAATAATACTCATGCAACGACGGGCGCGACAGGCAAAGCACCAACTCTTAATTTGCTGGCAGGCGTAAAAGCAGCATGGGCAGCTTTTTTATTTTACTCTAAGCTTTTGGCCAATATTTAAAGTGCTATTTTCAGTAATGCCGTTTAGCGAGCAAATATAATTTAGCGAGACTCCATATCTTCTTGATATTCCCCATAGTGAGTCACCACTTTTTACTACATGATATTTAGAACCGGCAACTTCTTTTACATGTCCAAATTTTTCAGGCATTAGATAAAGAATGTCAGTCTTAAGTTCTTTGGATTCGAAATCAATTAACCATTCTGGGTCAAAAGGATTATCTTTAAATCGAATTTCGTAATGCAAATGCGGTCCATATGCTCTACCTGTTTGTCCGCCAAATCCAATGCATTCTCCGGCGCTTACTCTTTGATTATCTTTGCAATTCAATGCATTCAGGTGTGCATAATAAGTTTCGAGTCCATTGAAATGTCTAATGATTACTAAATTACCGTAACCTCCGCTATTCCAACTTGCAAACCTAACAACACCATCAAAAGTTGATACAACAGTGTCGCCTGTTGCCAGATCTAAATCAATACCATTATGCATTTGACCCCAACGCCAACCAAATCCAGATTGTTTGTAGCCTGGAACAGGAATGAAGTATTTCCCTGTATCACCAAGAATAGGAATAGCAAAAGTATCTAATGCACGTTGGTAGTCTATGTTTCCATAAGCGAAAATATTTACGGTGTCCCATTTTTCTGAGAAGACTTTAGCACTATCAGGGGTATAGAGCTTTTCTCTTAAAATGTATGCATAAACATTTACAGAATCTTCCAAATGAATAAGAGCCATAACGCTGTCTTGATTAACATATTCCCAAGTATTATTATCAAAAAGAACGATCTCAAATCTTCCGCTACTTATAGTATCAATAGAGTTTTTTATAATAGAGTCTGTTTCTTGAGCTGATATTGTAGTAAAAGCAAGGGCAACAAGTAAAAAAGCAAGCAATTTCTTCACGTTAGTTATATTTAAGGCTGCAAATTTGCCAAAATTGTTCGTCAATTCAAAATAAAAAAATGCTATTCTACTGGTAATAAAAGGATTTAAGAATTATGGGTTACGAACATAGTTATATCCTTAAACCTTAAACCTTAAACCTTTTTATCTTAACCCTTAATCCTTTTTTATTTAAAACTTCTTGTTATTTCTTCCAAAACCCTGACGATTGAGTGTATCTTTGATTTTTATTTCAGCATCTTTGTTTATGTTTTGTCCAATAGCCTCAATAAGTGATGCATCATCATTTGCTGGAGACTTTATTTTATTACTAATTGGATATGCATCCATTAGATTTGAATCATACGGATACAACATATCTGTAATATCAGTTAATGCCGTTTTTGTACTTAACCATTTGCGTTCCTGATATTGAGTTAGAATAACTGGTGAACGATGGTGTGGAATCTTTTGTAAAAGTTCATTAGATGTGGTTGTTATTATTGAGAAGCTTCTTATGGTTTCTCCAGTTTGGGGGTTCTCCCAGTCATCAAAAATTCCTGCAAAAGAAAATGGTCTATTTTTATTTTTCAAGAATATTAGATAAGGTTCAGATAAACCATTTTTTGTAGTTCCTTCAATAAATGCATCAGCAGGAACCAAGCAACGCTGAGAGCGAATAGGCTTTCTAAAAGATGGCTTATTTATAATGTCCATTGCACCTCTAAATTTCGGATCATTTTCCTTATTCCTGTCTCCTTCAGCTCGGGCATTGAACAAATACATGGCTTTTTTTGACCAAAAAGGAGTTAGTCCAAATGCTGCGGGAACTATGCTTTCTGGAGAATCAGACGCAATGATTAATGTTGTTTTGCCAGGAGAAATATTGTACGATGGTAAGTATGAGATGTCGGGAACAGCTGTAGCATTATATCGAGATTCCAGTTTTTCTAATTTTTGAACAAGTATAAATCGACCGCACATTTTATTCTTTTCTGTAAAGGTAGGGAAAAGTTGAAAGCTTAATCCAAAAGTTTAGTAAAAATTTGAGAAATGCGTTTATTTGTTATTACTATATGAAAAGCAAATACTTAGACAATATAAATTTGAGAGCTCCTGTTTTAATTGCATTGTTAGACATGAAATAATTTGCACTGCTGCTATCACGTCAAATTATTATATATAACTTTAATTCCATCAGTCCATATTCCATAAACTTTGAATCTATTATCGGTACTGTAAAATATAGAATTTTCATCTGTGAAATATATTCTTCTTTAGTCCGAAATATACTTTGTGAAATCATCTGGGTTTGAAGGAACTATAATAATATCAAATGTTATTTCCTCCAGTTTATACTGACTTTCATCTAGTTCTTTTTTGTGATTTTTAGCTTCTACGTAATTCATATTTATTATTTTTAATTGTGTTTGACTGTTATCAGGTAATTCAATATTTGCATCTGAAAAATTCACTTTATTCGTCATTATAGTTATTTCCTAACTAATTTATAATCTTACAAAAAGTCATGTTTAATCATATTAATTGTAACATATACTTTATGCTAAATAATAATATTATAAAGATACCACTTGTTTGCTTTCAAAATAAAATAAAATACAAACATAAAATAAACATAATAAATAGGAATGTTTATTGTGAGAGAACAAATCAATAGAATAAATATTGGCTAATAGAGCTTAGTTGTA
>CAZUQY010000149.1:0-7738 GCA_964622935.1 uncultured Bacteroidales bacterium
AGTTATCAACAGTTAGCCGTTGATTTACAGTAGTTTATGGGTTTTCTTGCAGACATTAGTTAGGCTTAGTGACATTTCACTAATAAAAGCTTTAGCCCTTTTGTTATAGACTTCAGCAGATTCTGCCTCAATACAAGCACCTAAACACTCTCCAAGTCCATAATAAAAACAAGCTCCAGCACTTTGATACAATCCGCATAACTTTTGACATAGTTTATATTTCTCACAATATCCTGCTAAAGTTTCAATTGCTGAAGCTCTCGAAGAAAAAACACTAATGCAATGATCATTGCATTTATCAATCTGGTTAACATAAAACCTTATGTAAGCATTTGAATCTTCATAGGAACAAATTCCCCAATTGTTTATCGTTCGACGCTGAGCCTTGTTAAAAATAGGCTTATTCTGCTTAATTTCGTTTGACTCCTTCAGCAATGCGATTAACTCACTACCTGTTAGTTCAAAATCGACATCTGCAATTTGAGAACGCATATTTAAAGCCTTGTTAGTTTTCTCGTTTCTTAAATGAGTCATTACACGGCGATAAACATTCTTACTTTTCCCAATATAAATCAATTCTTTGTTTGTATTATAAAGATAATAAACACCACATTGCTCAGGTAGATTTCGGATTTTGCTAAAATCAAGAGCCGAATTAAGACCATTTACCGAAAATCCATTTATGTTTATACCTTCGTTTTCATCATAATCTTTTTTGTAAATCATGTTAAATATCTCAGCAGTTGCTTTTGCATCAGCATATGCTCTATGCGCATTTACAAGAGAAACATTCATGCTTTTACACAAATTACCTAAGCTATATGATTTAAAACCCGGAAAAAGTTTACGGCCCAATTTTAGAGTACAAAGAGTATTTAATCTGAATTTATATCCCAAGTTAGCAAATTCCTCCTTGACAAATCCATAATCAAAACCCACATTATGTGCAACAAAGACAGTATCTTTAGTAATCTCAACGATTTTTGCAGCCACCTCAAAAAACTTTGGGGCATCTTCCAACATTTCATTTGTAATTCCTGTTAACCCAGTGATAAATAGGGGAACGCGTTTTTCGGGATTAATAAGTGTAGAGAAACTATCTATAATTTTATTACCATCAGTAACATAAATAGCAATTTCGGTAATACGTTCATGTTTAGGATGTCCTCCTGTAGTTTCAATATCAATTACAGAAAATAGCTGCATAATGTTAGTTGCGGCGTTTCTTTTTAACTTCTTTGACCAATTCGATGTTCACAAATGGAGGACGATGCATAAAAACAGCAATAACAGATCCGCCCATACCACCGGCAAAACCACCACTAATGCCCGGCCATCCAATTGACTGAAGAATAATATTTGTAATAATTAAAACACCTATAACAGCTGCTACAAGAAAAAATATTTTTTTCCAATTATAAATAACTCTAACCTCAGCATTGCAATAAACGCAAAATCTATTCTCAAAACCTTTGCGCTTAGAGAAAATTCTTTTAAGTGCATTTCCGCTTTTATGACAATTTGGACATTCCATTTGACAAAATTAACAACAAAATTTCATTAACAATAAGTTATATAAAATTAAATTTATAATTTTGTGTGATGATTTTTTAAACTAAAACAGAATTTTTATGTCAGGACATAGTAAATGGTCAACTATTAAAAGGAAAAAAGGAGCAGCTGATGCAAAACGTTCCAAAATGTTTTCCAAACTTTCTAAGGAAATTACGATAGCTGTAAAACAAGGTGGCGGATCCGAACCTGATTATAATCCGAGTTTGCGTTTGGCTATACAAAATGCAAAAGGAGTAAACATGCCAAAAGATAATATCGAACGTGCTATAAAAAAGGGTGGTCAGGATGGAGCTAATTTTAACGAATCTACTTTTGAGGGATACGCATCTCATGGAATTGCAGTTTTCGTAGAATGTCTTACGGACAATAACAATAGAACAGTATCAGCTGTAAGAGCTGCATTTAATAAATACAATGGATCTTTAGGCACCAATGGGTCTTTGAGTTTTCTTTTTGACAGAAAAGGTGTCTTTGAAATTCCACAAAGTGAAGAACTAGACCTTGAAGAACTAGAATTAGAAATCATCGATGCTGGAGCAGAAGATATTGAATCAGACGAAGAAACAATAACTATTACTTGTGCATTAGAGGACTTTGGCAATCTTAATAAAAAATTTGAAGAGCTAAAAATTGAACCTTCAAGTTCTGAATTGCAACGCATTCCGAATGATACAAAAGAGCTGCCAATAAATGAGGCAAAATCAGTAATGAAACTAATTGATCTTTTAGAAGATGACGATGATGTTCAGAACGTTTTTCATAATATAGAAATGACAGACGAACTTGCTGCAGAAATGGAATAAATCAACATATTAAAACATAAAAAATGAGCGTAATTTACCCTACGTTCATTTTTTTTGAAAAATCCGAAAAATATATTTGCAAGACTAAAAATTATTTCATTTATTTGCAGTCCCAAATTATGGGAAAAAAAACGGTCCGGTCGTCTAACGGTTAGGACGCCAGGTTTTCATCCTGGTAATCGGGGTTCGATTCCCCGTCGGACTACATAAAGGTAACCTAACTAATTGAAAACGTGTCTATTACAGACACGTTTTCTTTGTTTTGGTACCTATTTGGCACTATTTGTTGAGGTTTTATGTCAAATATGGCATAATACAGACATTTTGTTCTAAATGTGTTTGAATAATTACAAATCAATCGAAAACCCAAACCCTATATTGTTGTATCTAAAGTCAAATTACTTTACTTAGGGCTTCCTCAGAAAGTCAGATTTAGAATATTTGCAAAATTCATAATATTCATAACAAAAAGAGTTGCACCTATCCAGGATTCAGAAGTATTCTTGAGTTTCGCTTTAATCTGATTAAGATTATATGCTTGTTTGGCATTTCCTATTTTTCCTTCAACATGATTTCTTCTGGCAAATTCTTTTTTCTCTTTTCTTTTTTGATGAGCTGTTTTCTCTACAGGTCTACCTTTAGGCGTTGCTGTCAGTCTAATTCCATTTTCTTTGCACCACTTTCTGTTTTTATTTGTCCAATAAATCTTATCTGCTAAAATTAGTTCTGGATAGTATCCTAATAATCTTTTGTAATTTCCTGCCTGGATTATCAAATCACTTTGCTCGTTGTAAGCATCCCAACTTAATGTGTCTGCTGTAAAATATTCTTCAAAAAGTGACAAGCCTAATTTGGAGCCAAACTCGACCATTTTTCCCTGTTTGCCTCTTACTATTGGTCTAACATGAGGTTGCGATAAGCTTACTATTCTGTGTTTACATGTGTTTGTGTGTGTAATAAACATTTCCCATTGCTGATCCCATAAAGTCTGGATTATCCATAATTGACGCAGGTATTTATATTCTAGTGGAAAGTCTTTATTTTCATATTTGTCTAACATTTTATTTATGTGACCTAGGTTTCTTTTTACACAGTTTAATGAAAAGCGTAAGGCTTTTCTAATATCTTTTTTCTGTTTCTTCTTAGCCTCTTTTAAATAAATATCATTAGCTTTTCTCCTATAGGTTTTTGGCTTTACACTCTTTTCATCTCTTGCTAATTCAAACAATTGATCAATTATTTTCTCAGTTTTTAATCTTGCTTCATTTAATAAACTTAAATCATTGGGATAACGTATCTCTTGGTCTGCAACTGTAGCATCAATTTTCAAATCTCCTTTATGGGTAATAGATTTGTCTGCTAGTGGATGTGTACTCTTTATTAGTAATTCATTGAATTTTGTAAATATTTCTTTGCCTAAGCGTTTTCTAATATCTACAAACAAACTTGGTGAGAATATGGGTTCTGACTTAAACTGCGTAAACCCTAAGAAAAACTGAATATATGGATTTTCACTTATGAGCTCTATAGTTTCGTCATCCGTTAGTGTTAATTTATGCTTTACAATCAGGGCTCCTATTATTACTCTAGGATTAACACCCTTGCTTCCTTTAGAAAAATCATATTTCTCTGATAGAAGTAAAACTAATTTGTCCCATGGCAAAACAGAGCCTAATTGAATCCACCTATTGTTTTCATTTAGTTTTAATTGATAAAAATTAGAAAATTCTGTTATTTTTGTCTGCTATTGGCTTTCGTAGTTTATCATAAATGCAAAGTTATTTCACAAAAATAGCTATAACTTAGCATATAAACAAACTTATTTTGCACTAAATGTATTGTTTTTCAACAACTTAAGCCATAACTGAGGAAGCCCTAATTATGTTATGAGTGTTTTGTTTATTTTGATGAGATTTGCTCTGTGTATGGATTGGGGTAAGTGGGGCAAATTGGAAGGTTTGTGGTAATAATAGTTGCGAAGCACATGATACTAAACTGTCAATCTAAGATAAAGTACTAAATAAACAATAAGCTACTGATTACCTAAATCTCAAGAAATTGTTTATAACTGCCAATTGCTGAGGGAGTTCTTCTTCTCTATCAATGGTTTGAGAATCATTTTTCTTTATTAATCTTGTTTTTCATACCACTCAATAATCTTAGAAACATTATCCTCTCCCGCTTTTGATAAAAACACAAAATTATTACCCTTAAATATTGGATGCTTTTCAGCTAATGAAAGGACAACATCGTCCTCATAGCGTTTGTATTTTTGCGATGTGCCATGAAAAATAATATAGTTGTCTTTTTTTGTTATTCTACCTCCACCTTGTACACAGATATTTTTCCCTTTAAGTTTAAATTGTTTTTGGGCTTCTTCAAATATATCGGAGTGCATATTTGGCAAATTAAAGCCAAAATATACCTCAAAAGGTTTGCGTGTTTCTGCATCGGCAATAACTACGAATTTGAGGTCTCGAAGATATTTGTTTAATGTTTTTTTATCCATAATTCAAAATATCAAAGTTTCATAAATAAATATTTAGTTTAAATGTAAGCATAAATTATATGCATTGTTAGTAATTGCCTCTTATTATTCATATGATAAATTCCGTTTTTCAAGTTCCGCTTCAGCTGCAATAATAAATGCAGGATTGTATTCGTCTCTATCCTGAGAAACTATTTTTATTAATTCATCATTAGTTTTTTCTGCAACAAGTTCAATCCAATTCTTACTTTCTTCTAGATATTTATTCTTTTCATTTTCTATTTCTTCGTCTAATATTTTATAGACATGTTTTAGTTGTTTAATTCTCTCTTCTTCAGTAATTCTCTTTTCTAAAAAAGATGAATTAATTTCTGCAATGAATTTGTAATTTTTAAAATCTTCATAATCGAGTTCAACTCCATAATTACAAGTGGGACAGTGAAACCAATAGTTATTATCGTAAGGAAATATTGGAATAAAAAATAAAGTAAAATATTTTGATATTTTACTTAAATGCCAAAATTCAGTATTATGGCAGTTTTGACATTTACGTTGCTCTACCGGTCCGTGGGGAGTGGTCTTTTGATGGTTCCACCCGAAAATAAAAAACATAATGTATAGTGTTAGTTAATGATTTTTGGAATCAATAGAATTTTAAAACTATATTTTCCTCTTTTTAATATTCAATAGAGATTATATAAGTTAGTATTTTATGGGAGCAAATGTAACACAATTAACCAACAATCGGATGTCCATAAATATATGTGAAAGTAAAAAAACGAGCTAAATTTTGTTTTCAGCTTTGAAGTATGAAATACACAGAACTACAATTGAAACCAAAACAGTTTGAAAGCCTTTGCGGGCATAGTGTTATCGCCTTTGAAGCATTACACAAAATATTTTCCATAGAGTATGAAAACTACTTTTCACATTTCACATTCAATGGAAAAGAGCGAGAAAGGGCAAAGTCAAAACGAAATGATAATGTTTTTGAAGATTCTGGTGATGCTTTGTTCTTTCTGTTGAGCTATCTAAAAAATAATCCATTGCAGGAATATCATGCAGCCCAGTATAAATTATCGCAGCCGCAAGCAAATGTATGGATACACTTACTAACAAAGTTATTGCGTGAAACGCTAAACAAAAATAATAATTTGCCATCTCGCAGCGATAAAGAACTGAAATATGTTTTAAAAAATATTCCAATAGTATTTATTGACGGTAAAGAAAGACCAGTGCAACGTTCTTCAGATTATCAAACACAGAAGGATCAATATAGTGGTAAAAAAAAAGCATTGAGTAAAAAATAATCTGATTACCTCGCCACAACACAAAGTGTTATATTTGAGTGAGACCTATGATGGTAGCGTTCATGATATAACCATTGTTCATGAAGAAGACTGGCTATTTCCTGAAAACATAATTGTCTATCAAGATACCGGTTTTCAAGGGCATGTGCCAGAAAATGTTCAAATAATCTAACCAACAAAGAAACCAAAGGGGAAGGAACTTACATCGGAACAGAAAAATAACAATAAAAAAATCTCCTCTATGAGGGTTCTGGTAGAGCATACCATTGGGAAAGTTAAAATATTAAGAATCGTGAAGGACACAATTAGAAACTGGAAATACGGCTTCAAAGATTTGATTATGGAAATCTGTTGTGGGATAAATAATTTCAAAATAGCACTAAATGTTTAACTTATATAATCTCTAATATTTGTAATGTATTTGTTGTTGTCATAAGATTGTTGCTAACTTCCCAGTATTTGATTCATCGTATGCAACAAAAGTAAAAAAATTATCCGTCAAAAGTGTTTCTCAATTCGGTAAAAATGTTTTGATTGTTTTTTCGAGCAGTAGAGACAAAGCTTTCAATTTTGGCATACACTTTCGCCCCCTCGAAAGAACGGAAGCAGTTTGATATTTTCAGGTTTAATTTAGCCGGACCTAGATCTCTTTCAGCCAGATTGTTTGTAAAAGGGACATGCTTTAATGCTAAAGTCAGAACAGCTGTTTGATGTTTTATAAGTCTTTCGACAAGATTACGAGCTAGCTACGGACAAATTGAAATAAGGACAAAAGTTAACATGAAATTAACTGTAGTTGTATTTAGTGTTTTGACAAGTTACTTTTGAATAAAATTAGTCAGTTCATTCAATTTTGGGAAGATAAAAATCTAATATTCAATGAGGGAAAGTTAATTGAATCTAGTTTTGTCATAACTCCACGTCAACGCAATACTCGTGAAGAAAACGACAAAATTAAATAGGGTAACGGTGATGAATTGAGGAATGACCAACCCAATAAAAAAAACAAAGACATTGATGCTCATTGGACAAAAATAAACGGCGAGAAAATTTATGAATATAAAAACCAAGCAAAGGTTGATTCCAAATGAGAATTTATCAAGAAATTTTCTGTAACTGATGCATCTGTGCATGATTCGCAAACTTTAAATGATTTGTTAGACAAATCTGATAAAGGACAACCTTTGTATGCAGACAGTGCTTATACTGGCGACAACCAGAAGAAAATGATCAGAAAATATCGACTAAAAAAACAAAGTACACGAAAAAGATTATAGAGGGAAACCACTGACAGATAAACAAAAAGCAAAAAACAAGATGAAATATAAAACAAGAGATAGTGTCGAACATATTTTTGTTTATATGAAACAAAGTATGAATGGATTAATTGTATAATCAATTAGGAATAGATAAGAGCAATTGGTATAATTGGGCTGATAAATCTCACTTACAATCTTTTTAGATTTTAACAAGTCCAAAGATTAAACTTGTATAAACCAGAATTGATTGTTAGTTAGTTAGTTAGTTAGTTAGTTAGTTAGTTAGTTAGTTAGTTAGTTAGT